>JANOPQ010000212.1:0-26039 GCA_031421935.1 Bacteroidota bacterium
GTTTAAACCCTAGGCTTTGTTGTTTAAACCCTAGGCTTTGTTGTTTAAACCCTAGGCTTTGTTGTTAACCTTCGGCGTTAATCCGTCTTACAGCCTCCAAATCTCCTGGAGCAATATTATAATTATTTATTTCCTTTCCACTCATCCAAACAATTTCATCATGGTCTGTTAAAACTATATTGCCTCGATCGATTTGCGCTCGAAAAAAAGTGATATCAATAGTCTGTTCATTTTCCTGATACTTATATTCGAAACAGTATTGAATGTCCTTTAATGTTAGGTTTAACTCTTCGTTGATTTCTCTTTCTATAGCAACAAGCCCATCTTCTCCTTCCTTTACTTTGCCGCCTGGAAATTCCCAATATCCTGCTAAGTTTTTGCCTGCTTTTTTAAGCGCCATCAAGAATTGATGATCTTCATTGTAAATTATGGCGGCTACTACTTTTAGGCTTGAAGGCATATTTTTTGATCGTATTTAGAGTGGAAGTTCATAAAAATAAGAAAGGCTCCTAAAAGGAGCCTTTCTTATGCAAGCAGTTTAAAGGTTTAAACTATTAATTTGTTTTAACAATCTTTGATTGAGTAGTCTTGTTTCCTTGTTGAGAAGTTACCATATAAATGCCATTTGACAAATCCTGACCGAAGGTCATCATGCCAGCGTGTGCATCATAAGTAAATGTATCTACAGTACGACCAGTCATATCTGTTACATTAACAGCGATAGTTTGGTCATTCTCAAAACCACGTAACACTAAGTTAAATGACTCTGCAGAAGGATTTGGGAAAACTGAAGATGTGATTCCATCAGCTAAGCGAGTTCCATCAAATGCGCTTGGCGTATTTACAACACCAATAACACAAGGATCTCCATAGCAATAAGGAATACCATCTACAATAGCACGTACTCTAACTAAATAGAATTTGTTTGCTTGAATAGCTGGCGAAACGTCAGCTAAACGGCACCAACGACTGCTAGAAACATGACTCCAAGTAATACCAGGAGCGGTAGTCTCTTCAAATTCGAATTGATATTCAGGATCTGTTAAGTAAGAAAGAACAACTTCACTTTTGATACTATCCGTAGCTAGTAATCCTAAGTTTCCACAATAGTTAGCATTTAATTCAGGTTGACGAACAGAACGTAAAACTACACCTGGATTAGTGAATGAACATTGACCATTGTTGATACTTACCGTTAAACTTACTGTTAATGTGTCTAATACAGCTCCTGATTGTAAACCATCCATCAAAACACTAATGTTTTGAGAAGTAGCACCAGTAGACCAAGAATAAGTACTAAAACCTGGATCAGTGGAAAGATTTACAAATCCTGGATCGCAAACCGTAAGTGGGCTTAAAGGAGTGATTACTGGTTGGAAACCTGCATCAAATACTTCAACATGAACAGTAGCACTCGTTGCAGTACTGCAAGCACCAAAACTATTGGTTACTGTTAATGTATAATCTCCTGTTTGATTGACAACGATGTTACGCGTAGTAGCACCAGTACTCCAAGAATAAGAACTAAAGAACTGTCCACCACTACCAAATAAGGTAGCCGATTGTCCAGGACAAACATTTACAGGACTTGCTGGAAGTATACTAGCATTTGTACCAGGAATAACTAAGAAGGGTGTCCAAGCACTACGAACACGAATTTGTACTCCGTTTACAAATCCCCAAACAGATACTCTGTAAAATCCAGTTTGATTAATGAAAATAGAAGAAGTGGTTGCTCCACCATTCCATTGATAAGTAAGAGGTCCATTTAATCCAGTAACCACAGCATCTAGCTTGGTACCTGCGCATACAATCGGTCCGGAAGGGACAATGGTGACACTTTGAGCTTTCACATCAGCTGAAAGACTAGTCACTGCCAGAAACACGCCTAATACGTACTTCCATACACCTTGAGTAATTTGTGTTGTCATATTTTAATTTAAATTGTTTTAAATAAGTTTTGGCCTAACGAAAGGTTAAGAGCAAATGTACAATCTTATTATCATTCCTTGCAAATGTAATTGCATCGAATTTAACTTTTTTTTCAAACATACATTTTATCGATGTTAATGAACACTTTTACAGGGTGTAGTGTTGTTTTTTTTAAGGAAAATCTAATAATTCTTACGACTATTTGACTAAGTAAAAGAAGAGATTCTACTTTTTCATAACATTGCACGTCAAATCACGTAGAAAAATAACATTTTCTTTACCAAAACCAGTGAAATTCAAAATCCAGCATATTATCCTTCTTGTATCCTTCCTGTTTTCAGCATTGAATGCTGATTGTCAAAGGTTTAATACCGTAAATTTTACGACGCAAGAAGGGCTTCCTGGAAATCATCTGAATTCAATTTTTCAAGATAAGATTGGCCGACTCTGGATCGGAACAATGAGTGGAGCCTGTCGCTTTGACGGTAAAACCTTCACACGATTTGATCAAGGAAACGTTTTGTTTAATAATCCAGTAAAGTCCATTATGGAAGATCAGCTAGGGAACATCTGGCTGGGAACTATTCGTAAAGGATTGGTGAAGTATAGTGGAACTACTTTTTCTAATTTTTCTTCCAATGATGGATTGTTAAGTGATAATATTAATGCCCTATGTCAAGACGAAAAAGGAAATATTTGGGTGGGAACATCCGAAGGGATTAGTCGATTCGATGGAAAATCTTTTTATAATATCACCCAAGTAAAAGGCCTTGTCAACAATAATGTTTTTGATTTATTATCGGATAGTAAAGGTCGAGTATGGGTTACAACGATTGGTGGTGTAAGTATGTTTGAGGGTGGGAAGTTTACAAATTTGACAACCGAAAATGGATTGTTAAGTAATATCGTTTATTGTGTTAAAGAAGATAAACAAGGAAATATTTGGTTGGGAACTTACGAGGGAGTAAGTGTATGGAATGGTAAAAAGTTTACGAATTATACAAAGCAACATGGACTTCCTAACGAGCGTGTAGAAAGTATAATGATCGATCATTATGGAAACGCATGGGTAGGAACCTACGGTGGCGGTATCGCCAAATTTGTGAAAGGACATTTTGAGTCGGTGCAAATGAGTGAAGGCATCAATTCAAATATTGTAAAATCCTTATGGGAAGATTGGGAAGGAAATTATTGGTTAGGTACGCTCAATGGATTGTATAAATACAATGGTGATCGATTTGTTTCTTTTACGAATGCCGATGGGATTTCAAATAATAATGTACTTTCAGTTTTTCCTGATTCAAGTGGTGGAATTTGGTTTGGAACATTAGCGGGTGGTGTAAATTATTTTAAGAATAATCATTTTACAAATTTTTCAACCAAGGATGGATTAAAGAGTAATACCATTTGGAGTATAAATGGAGATAAAGAAGGTTTTATTTGGTTTGGAACTACCAATGGACCTGCTCGATTTAATCATGTATCGGGTCGTATCGATTTAATGTATCCTCAATTGCAATCGTTTATTATTTATGCGTTTTTACAGGATAAAAAGCGAAATAATTATTTTGGAACAGATAAAGGAATTTATAAATTCACACCCGATGGAAGATTATATCAGATAGGCGTGAACGAAGGATTGTCGAATGACAAAGTCCGCGTTTTGTATGAAGATATTCATGGCGTAGTTTGGGTGGGAACTTTAAAAGGACTTTTTTCTTTGGATGAAAATAGAGCAAAAAGTTTTGATGAATCGAATCGATTGCCAAAATCACCCATTACTTCTATCATCAATGATAGTTATGGAAACTTAGTAGTGAGTACCTATGAGTTTGGAGTGATCCGATATAATTCAGGGAAACAGTCTAATCCTATTTCAATTTTAAATATGAAAAGTGGATTGAATAATGAAAAAATATTATTCAATTTCATTGATAGTAAAAATAAATTGTGGTTAGGAACTTCGGAAGGGTTGGATGTGATTAACTGGAAGAAGTATATTGAAGATGGAAATCTTAGTTTGAGTCATTATGATAAAAGTAATGGTTTCTTGGGAGTAGAAAGTAATGCAGCTTGTGAAGATAAAGCAGGGAATATTTGGTTCGCCACTGTGAATGGAGCAATCCGATATAATCCAGAAGCAGGCGATCTTCCCATAGCCATGCCCTTTGTTTCGATTAGCAATGTTCAATTGTTTTTGGAAAACACAAATTGGAAGAAGAAAAAGTTTAAGGTCAATCCACAGAATGGACTCCCAGAAGAATTGGTCTTGCCACATAATAGTAATCATTTAAGTTTTGTTTGTAATGGAATTTATTTGACTGCACCTGAAGAAGTGCGCTATCGCTATTTTTTGGAAGGAAGTGATGAAGGGTGGTCGCCACCTACCAAAAATGTAGTTTCAAGTTATTCGAATATTTCTCCAGGTTCTTATATTTTTAAAGTACAAGCAAGTGCGAATGGAAAGGAATGGAGTATACCTGTTACCTACAGTTTTACGATACTTCCACCCGTATGGAAAACACCTTTCTTCTATTTGCTTTATGTTGTGGTAGGAGCAGGCTCCGTGATGTTAGCTTATCGTGTAAGAACACGGTCACTACGTAAGAGTCAAGATTTGCTTAAGCGTAAAGTCGAATCTCGCACTCGTGAGTTACAAGCAAAGAATCTTGAGTTAGCAAAACTGTCTCTCGTGGCTTCAGAAACTGATAATGCAGTTATGATTTTTGATGAACACATGGAATTGGAATGGGTAAATACAGGATACACAAAAATGACAGGCTTCTTGTTAGAGGAAACAAGACGAATAAGAGGGGGTACATTAAAAGATTTAACAACCAATACAGATGTTCTTTTTCATTTGGATGATTGTATTCGTTTAAGACGCTCTTTTATTTATGAATCGGAAATCTCACATAAAAATGGACAACATAAATGGGCTTCATCTACATTAACCCCTATCTTAAATGATCGAGGTCAACTGAAGAATATTGTAGTTATCGATACGGACATCACTTTGCGTAAACACATGGAAGAGCAAATCCGCGAAGCCCTCGAAGAAAAAGGCTTGTTGTTGCGAGAAATTCATCATCGTGTAAAAAATAATTTGCAAATTATTATCAGTTTATTCAACCTTCAAACAAGTTATGTCACGGATCAAAATGCTTACAAAGCCCTGAAAGAAGGTCAAGATCGTATTAAAAGTATGGCCTTAATTCATGAGCGTTTTTATCAATCCGACGGACTCTCCAAAATTGATTTCGATGATTATATCCGCCGCCTATCTGAAAATTTAATGCGCTCTTTCAAGATTTCAAATGAAAAGATTTCTTTGAATATTCATGCTGAGAAAATAGCTTTGGATATCGACACCGCTGTCCCTTGTGGTTTAGTGATTAATGAAATCGTATCCAATTCTTTGAAGCATGCGTTTAATAAGACAATGCAAGGTGAGATTAATATTGAACTCAATCAAACTGAAACGGATCGTTTTCGCCTAGTAATCAGCGATAACGGAGTGGGAATGGAGGAAGGATTTTCAGTGGATTCTTCAGATTCTTTAGGAATCCAATTGATTCAAGCACTTACTGATCAATTGGAAGGTAAAATGGAAATCGAAACATCACCTGGTCAAGGTGTGAAATATATTATTAATTTTAGACGCATTAGTTAACACCAAACACACGAATGAACAAAACCCGTATTCTTGTCGTTGAAGACGAAAGTATTGTAGCCAAAGACATCCAAAAATCACTTGAAAAATTAGGTTATGAAGTTCCCGCAACAGCTTCTTCAGCCGCCTCGGCTTACGAAAAGTTGGAAGAGATCCAACCTGATTTAGTATTTCTAGATATAAAATTGAAAGGGGATGAAGATGGAATTCATATCGCTGAACACATAAAGGATAAGTATAATATTCCTGTGATCTTTTTAACTTCTTATGTAGATCAAGCCACGCTTGATCGTGCTAAAGTTACAGAACCCTATGGCTATTTGGTAAAACCATTTAATGAGTCGGATTTGAAAACGACAGTGGAAATGGCATTGTTTAAGTTTTCTAAGGATAGAGAAGTTAGAGATAACCAACACCGTTTGGCAAATGCTTTAGCTCGTGTTGAGGAGTCCATTTGTTTGATGGATACCGATGGACGTGTCTCATACCTAAACGATAAAGCTGAAAATATTTTTGGATACTCTACAGCAACAGCTGTAGGAATGGATGCATTTCAAATGTTTAATTTGGAAATTGAAGGCGGTGTTTCAGTGAAGAAAGATGACTTGTTAGGGGCCATGCGTAAAAATGAACCCTGGGAAAATAAAGATTGTCATATTATTGTGAAACGTGATAATACCAGTTTGAATGTTTCTGTATCTGCATCTCCCATTCACGATGAGAAAAACCAATTTCTAGGTTGTGCTATTGTGATGTCTGATAAAAATGCATCCAATGAGAAATTACCAGAGTTGCCACAACAAGCAACCTTTCTAGATAATCAAATCATCAATAATTCTTTCTTCGTAAAGAAAGGATCTATGTTGGTGAAAGTGTATTTGGATAATATTTCATGGATTCAAGCCATGGATAATTATGTGATCATTCAAACTACTTCCGATCAATTTGTGATTCATTCTACCATGAAGGATATTGAATTGAAATTACCTACTAGTCGATTCTTACGTGTGCATCGAAGTTATATTATTCCGCTTGATAAAATTAATGTACTCGATGAAAATACCGTGTTGATTGGTGATAAAACAATTCCAATTGGTAAGTCTTATAAGGAGACCTTTATGGCTCGACTCAACTTTTTGTAGTCGTGGATATTATTCAATATAATCAACAAGCTTGGAATGACGAAGTAAAAAAAGGGAATCGTTGGACGGTTCCTTTTTCGCTTGAACAAATTGAAGCAGCTAAAAGAGGAGAGTTGAATATTGTTTTAACTCCTATGATACCCGTTCCGCTTTCATGGTTTCCTGAATTGAAAGACGCACAAGTATTGGCTTTAGCATCGGGTGGAGGACAACAAGTTCCTGCTCTTGCTGCAAGTGGTGCCCACGTAACTGTTTTTGATTTATCGGAAGAGCAATTGAAGCAGGATGTAAATACAGCTGAGAAATTTAATTTAAAAGTAAAAGCTATCCAAGGTGACATGATGGACCTTTCAGTTTTGCCGTCGAATAATTATGATTTAATTTTTCATCCTTGTTCCAATTGTTTTATTCCCGATTTAAAACCAGTTTGGAGTCATTGCGCCCGCATCTTAAAAAAAGGTGGTATACTCATGTGGGGCTTTACCAAAGCAGAAAGTATGTTGCTTTACAAGGATCCGAAAACAAATGTATTTACACTAAAATATAAAATGCCTTATTCCGATACTGAATCTCTCACGGAAGAAGAGCGATCAGTGTATACCGATCAAAATGAACCATTAATTTTTGGACATTCACTGGATGCACAAATTGGTGATCTTTTAAAAAATGGATTTGTATTGACTGATATTTTTGAAGATAATTATGGGGGTACTGATCCCCTAGATCCATTTTTTAATGCCTTCGTCGCGGCTAGAGCGGTTAGAGTTTAGTTGTTAGTTGTTAGACTTTAGACTTTAGACTTTAGACTTTAGACTTTAGTCGCGAGGCTTCGCGGTTAGATTTTAGTCCCGATAGCTATCGGGATTAGACTTTGGATTTTTTGAAGTGGCCAAAGGATATTAGATGTTAGATGTTAGAATTCCAACATCCAACATCCAACAACTAACAACTAACAACTAAAAACTAACAACTAACATCCAACAACTATTTCTCCTTCACTTCTTCAAAATCAACATCCGTTACATTATCGGTTGCTGATGCGGTAGGTTCTCCTTCTTGGGTTTGTTGTCCATTGGGAGCACCAGCTTCTTGAGACGCATTGTAAAGATCCTTTGATGCGGCTTCCCATGCAGAATTCAATTCCGTGCTTGCTGTTTCGATAGCTGTCCAATCTTTTTGCTGATGTGCTTCTTTCAATTTTGCAAGTGCATTTTCAATAGTAGTCTTTTTATCGGCTGGAATTTTCTCACCAAATTCTTTCAATTGCTTTTCAGTATTGAAAATTAATGAATCGGCTTGATTGATTTTATCTACTTCTTCTTTTGCTTTGCGATCACTTTCTGCATTGGCTTCAGCCTCGCGTTTCATGCGTTGAATATCTTCTTCGTTTAATCCAGAGGAAGCTTCGATGCGGATGTTTTGTGATTTGCCACTTGCTTTGTCTTTTGCAGTGACATGCAAAATTCCGTTAGCATCGATATCAAATGTTACTTCAATTTGAGGTATGCCACGAGGTGCAGGAGGAAAGCCATCTAAATGGAATCGGCCAATAGTGCGATTGTCTTTTGCCATCGGACGTTCTCCTTGTAATACGTGGATTTCTACGGATGGTTGGTTGTCAGATGCGGTAGAAAATACTTCTGATTTACGTGTAGGAATCGTAGTGTTCGACTCAATTAACTTGGTCATCACTCCGCCCATGGTTTCAATTCCTAAAGAAAGAGGAGTAACATCTAACAATAATACATCTTTCACTTCTCCAGTTAATACCGCTCCTTGAATGGCAGCACCTACCGCAACCACTTCATCCGGATTTACACCTTTAGAGGGTTTCTTACCGAAAAACTTTTCTACTAATTCTTGAATCGCAGGAATACGAGTAGATCCACCTACTAAAATAACTTCATTGATGTCATTGGATGTAAGTTTCGCATCCGAAAGCGCTTTCTTGCAAGGCTCTAACGTGCGTTGAATTAATTTATCTGCTAATTGTTCAAACTTAGCACGCGTTAATGTTTTTACAAGATGTTTTGGAATTCCATCAACGGGCATAATGTAAGGCAAGTTAATTTCGGTCTGCATAGAGCTCGATAATTCAATCTTTGCTTTTTCAGCAGCTTCTTTAAGACGTTGCAAAGCCATTGGATCTTTTCTCAAGTCAATACCTTCATCACTTTTAAATTCATCGGCCAACCAATCTATAATTACTTGATCAAAATCATCTCCTCCTAAGTGTGTATCACCATTCGTTGACTTCACTTCAAAAACGCCATCACCTAATTCTAGAATAGAGATATCAAAGGTTCCCCCTCCTAAATCGAACACTGCAATTTTATTGTCCGTATGCTTTTTGTCTAATCCATACGCTAATGCAGCAGCCGTTGGCTCATTGATAATTCGTAGCACTTTTAATCCTGCTACTTCACCCGCTTCCTTGGTTGCTTGACGTTGTGCATCGTTAAAATAAGCCGGAACTGTAATCACAGCTTCACTTACTTCATAGCCTAAATAATCTTCTGCAGTCTTCTTCATTTTTTGAAGAACCATTGCAGATATTTCTTGTGGTGTATATAAACGATCGTTAATTTTAACGCGTGGAGTATTATTATCTCCTTTAACGACTTCGTAAGGTACTCTGGAAGTTTCCAAAGAAACCTTGTCAAAAGATTCTCCCATGAAACGTTTGATGGAAGAAATGGTATGTGTTGGGTTTGTGATGGCTTGACGCTTGGCAGGATCACCCACTTTACGCTCTCCGTCTTTAATAAATGCTACTATTGAAGGCGTAGTTCTGCGTCCTTCACTATTTGGTATCACCACAGGCTCATTCCCTTCCATTACTGCAACGCAAGAGTTAGTTGTTCCAAGGTCAATTCCTATTACTTTTTTCATGATTTTTTTATTTGCTACTCACTAATCAATGAGCATGCCATTGGAAAATTCAAGTTACATTGACAGAAATTGAGCCTTTGATTCTAAAATGAGACTGACACAATGACACTATGGCAGTTTTTATTGAAAGATATGACTAGTATAACTTCCGTTTAATAGGGAGTCGTAACTAGCATCATTAAAGGAAATATTGGGAATAATGGTATCTAGTCGACAAGTGAAAATTCCTTTTCCACTACTCAGGTTGGTGAATTCAGGGATGAAATTTACCGTGTTAATGGGTGAATTAATTTGGAGGTAATTGTAAAAATCGTCAGTAGCAGAAGTGAAAATGAAATCACTTTTAAAGTCGATTAGTCTACGAGTTACTGTTGTGTCTACTTTTATTCTGGATCCCAAGAATTGATAAACTGTATTTCCATCCAGCAGAAAAGATAGTTCTTGACCGCCGTTTAGTGATAGACTAGTAATATAAGGGATTTTTAAATCCTCATATTTTAAAGTGATCGCTTGAGTTAACTTTTTGGTTTCCGTATAACGAATTCGCATGATAAGTCCATACATTTTTCCGTATTTAGAACTGTTAAAGCGGATTTTGTAAGGATCATCATCTGCAATATTAACGCGTGTAGTTGGGGATAATGTTTTTTGGTAGATGGGTTCAATAATTCTTGTTCTGCCTGTAATGATTAACCCAGATTCTATATTATGAAAACGAAGTTGGTACTGTAAATTTGGGTCAAGTCGAATACCATCTAAACGAAACACATAATGATCATTATCGGCAAATAATCCTTCGTTTTTGAATAAAGTAAAATCAGGCTGCATTTGGTAGGATTCAACGACAGTGTTAAAATTTAACTTTTCAAGGAATACCCGTACTTTGGAAGTGTCATAATACAGACTGTCAGACTCTTGTGCCATCAATAAAGCATTTCCAGCTCCTAGAAAAGCTTTCTGTACTCGAACATAATGAACTGTACTGGCTGGGTTAATTAAGCTATAAATGATGGGTATCTCTTTATATTCTTCTAAAATATCAAGATCATTTTCGCACGAAGAAAGAAGAATGCTTAGAGCAATAAATACCCAAATTAATTTTTGCATAAGACCTCAAATGTACATAAACAGTTCAAATTACCAGGTATGCATATGGAAGATTTTCGACCACTTATACTATTTTACAATTTGCTGATGTTGATTCATTTCTCTTAGGAATAATTTAATAGAATTAGATCATAATAGTTGTTTGTTTAGTTTAGCAAAATGTTGGAAGCCATTGTTTCTGGATTGACGTTGGGGTTGGTTTTGTCATTGTTGGTTGGACCTGTGTTTTTTTTGCTCATTGATACCAGTATAAAGAAAGGATTTAAGAGAGGTGTTTATTTATCACTAGGAGTTCTTTTAAGCGATATGTTTTATATTGCTATTACCTATTTCAGTAGTGTGGCCTCTGGGGTCGTGAATAATTATCAGTGGGAAATTGGATGGGCGGGAGGTGTTTTATTGATGGTGTTTGGTGTGGTTACTATTCTAAAGAAACCACATATTAAGTCTTCCGATTTGGATTTATCGGAACAAGGAAGTTCCGTTTGGGTTGAAGTTTTAAAAGGTTTTCTGATGAATCTTCTCAATCCTTTCGTACTCATTTTTTGGTTGGGTGTATCGGGATCAGTTTCTTCTGGGAATAGTTTTACGTATATGCATACCGTTATATTTTTTATAGCTGTCTTGATTACCGTATTTTTAACCGATGTAATTAAGGCTTGGTCCGCCTCAAAACTTCGGGCTTTCTTAAAACCCAATCTACTCATATGGGTTAATCGAATCAGTGGTATTGGCTTGCTTTTGTTCGGGATTAGAATGATTTATAAGATGATTTTCAACTCTTGAAAATGTAATATTTTTTTAAAATTTTCGCAATTTTATCAAGAAAGCTATTTTACTAAATTAATGATTATCAATCTATTGATAATCATAAGGTATAGCTTAAACAATAGAGTTGTCAACAATTGTATTCTTTTTCAATGTAAGACTTGACTCGTTTTGTTTCGTTTCGTAAGTTTACATGTATTCAGTAGAGGAGTTGAGTTAGCTCAAATTTTTACCCTTGAAATGGATTGCTTTACCCTCTTAATTTATCTACTTGCCGAATATGGACTTTGAGTAATCGAAGTTTAGTTTAACTTGTAGTAGTTCCGAAAAAAAGCCTATGAAAGAAGCATTATTAAAGGATATTCAGCCAGAAGTAAGAAATTTCCTTGGAAAGTATGTAGACTTAAAGTCTGATAAGACCAAGTTAATGATTACGACGACGAACTTTAATATTGAGAGTATGGACGGCTCTTCTTCACAAGCTATTATTAACTTAAAGAAGATTAATGATATTCGTTTTGTAAATAAATTTCAGGAAGCAATCAATGAAAAATTACCAATGGGAGGTACTTATATTGGTTTTGTAGAAACACAAGAACAAAGAAAGTATCGATTATTGAAGAAATTTATTCCAGGTTTCGCTCACTTGTATTTTGTTTTTGATTTTATTTTTAAAAGAGTGTTTCCAAAACTTCCGGTATTCAAAAAGGTTTATTTTTTTGTTACGAATGGTCGAAATCGTGTAATGTCTAAAGCAGAAGCTTTAGGTAGATTGGCTTCTTGTGGCTTTAAAATTATTGAAGTTAAAGTTATTGGAAATTACACTTATTTCGTTGGCAAAAAGGAACGTCAACCTCATTTTGATTTATCGCCTTCCTATGGACCGTTATTTACAATGAATCGAATAGGAAAAGATGGTAACATCATTCAAGTTTATAAGTTCCGTACCATGTATCCGTATGCTGAATACTTACAAGAGTATATTTACTCTCAAAATAAATTGGCTGCAGGAGGAAAGTTTGCGGAAGATTTCAGAATTACAAGTTGGGGAAAATTTATGCGCCAAACTTGGTTAGATGAATTGCCAATGCTCATTAATATTTTAAAAGGTGATATTAAAATTGTTGGCGTGCGTCCATTAAGTAAGCATTATTTTGGACTTTATACGAAGGAGTTGCAAGAGAAAAGAATTTATTCAAAGCCTGGTTTGTTACCACCCTTCTATGTTGATATGCCTAATACCTTAGATGAAATTATTGAATCTGAATTAAAGTATTTAAGGGCGTATGAAAAACGACCATTCTTAACAGATATTAAATATTTCTTTTCAATTTGTACCAATATTATTTTTAGAAAAGCAAGAAGTAATTAATTCAACTTTTTAAATAGTTGAAAGTTGCCAATCGTTGTATCAGGTTCGTATTGCGTTAATGGAACATCAATAAAATCTTCAAGTGACTCTCCCTTTTTGGTTACTAAGTATGAAACTTTTCCATTCTTTACTAACGTTTCAAATTCTTTGAAGTGAAAAACTCCAATAGGCCGTGTAAAATAAAGGGCTACTTCTCGGCAAGGAAATAAAGCTTTGTCAGATAATTGAAGATTTAATGTGTTTTCTTTATGAAAATCAGTAAGCACCCATTCTCCTGTGTGAAGTTTTGGCTTGAGGTAGCTTGATACTTCTATGCAATTTATATAATTCTTCTTTGCTTTTTTCATCAACCCTAAATCACCCCAGCCTTTGTCATTTGCAGCAGCGACCAGAAAGAACGGTGAAAGGATGAGCGCAAATAAAGTAATATGTGGATGTGTAAAGCAATTGCTTTTGATAAGTAGCGCTGAACCTAAAATGCTAAAAAGTATAAATTCTAAATAGTAGTTGGACCCAGATCCAGCTTTGAATGCAGTAGCCGTAGCTGTTAAAAAGTACCATGCAATGCCGGCGCCAACAAATGCATATCCTGTTTTTTTATAATTTCTCCAAAGTAAAACCGATACAAAAATTCCTGTTGCTAAAATATAGGAATATTTCATAAAGAAATTTTTCAAAAGTACTTCAAAGAACCAATTGGCATTAATTCCATTCTTCACACCATCAATTATATTTAGTTTGATGTGTTGAGTTGATTCAGGGAATAATAAAACGAGGGATATCGATAATGTAATAATTACGCCTCCTCCAAAAAAGAATAAATGACGAATAGATTTTAAATAAAGCAACACATAAATACCGCAGAAAACGGCCAAGAAAACTCCAGTTTGTTTCGTAAGAATGCAAAGCGCACACAGAATTCCCGCAATAATTAAATATTTGTTTTTGTCTTTTTCATTTGTGGATTCATTAAACGTAAATTTAATGAATGAAACAACGGTAGCCATTAAAAATAATAAGTATAAATTATCTACTCGTCCGTATATGATACTGGGAATAGAAAGAAAATAAATAAGGGCAAGTGGCCAAGCTATTTTTTTTGATATAGAAAACGAATGAATTAATGTTTTACCGAGAATATAGACGGTAACAAGATCAATAAACAAACAGAACAATCGGTTTAATACCATCATGGCATGAACGTCGTTGGTAATTCCGATGGCTTTGGATAAAAAGGCCACGATGTGAAAATGCAAAGGCATGTATTGAATGATGGGAAAAGGAGCTGACTCTGGATTCGTATAGAGTTCGCTTCCTGTAACCAATCGAATTATGCCATAGAGTACATTTATCGAAACACCACCTATCTCTGGCAAATAGGAAAGTGATAAATTAATTCTAAGGATGAATAAACTCAAACTCATCAATACAATGATGAAGATGAGTAATGACTCAGGAGATATTTTGTAAGAATTTATTTTCATCCTTTTTGCCATATTCCAATAAGTGATTTACCCGTTGAAAATCCAATGAGTGGATCTAAGCATTTTGATATGGGTACAATCATTCGATCCCAAAATTTTACTTGTTTAAGTGTAGGATAATCTTTCTTTAAAAACCATTTGTTCATAAGAGAAGCAAAAAGTCCCAAACAATCCAAATAGAAAATTTTCTTTTTTTGAACTCCTACTGGAATTACTTCTTGTAATCTTTTTTTATTATATCGTCTAAAATGTCCAATCGCTTTATCAAATGGACTGTATAAATATTGATGTGCGGGTACGAGAATGATTAATTTTCCACCTTTATTTAAAAGTGCCGAAGCTCTTTCAATTTCTTCTTTATCTTTTTCGATGTGTTCAATTACATCAATGTAAATGATGGTGTCGTATTTAGTGGAAGTAGGAAGATCAAGTGTAGTTCCGACAAGCAATTTGCAAGAAGTTGGCAATTGTTTGTTTTTAATTTTTATTTCTATTTTTCCCGCTAAAGAGGCATCGGGTTCTAAGCAGAGCCAATTTTCTACCTTTTCATTTAGAAGATGTGCGGTGGTTTCACCGATTCCAGCTCCTACTTCTAACACATTTCCTTGAATGAATGGAGATAGATGTTTTCTATAGTACCCTTTCCAGTTATGAGCATGGCCAAAGAGCTCAAGCTCATTTCCGATGTAATGGGTTGCTTCACTCATGGTATTATGCAATGAAATTTTTATATTCTAATGCTGGAATAAAATGTCGTTGTGTACGATAATTTAAAACATTAAATAGAAGTAATAGCGAAATTAGAAATGCCTGAAATATTAATATTAAAAAGCTTAATACCACAAAAGAGGCCCATCCAGGAATGGCAAAAGGAGTGAAGAAGCGAATTCCAGTAACCACCAATATTCCAATCAATGAAATTGTGATTAATCCAAAGGTAGAAATGAGAATTCGAACTGCAAGTACATCCGTATAAACAGCAATGGCGCTTAATCCATGTATGACTAATGAAAAGAAATTCATTTTCGATTTCCCATGATATCTTGTTCCTCGGTCAATATCTACGGAAGTATAGGCCAATCGAGAACGAATTATTCCTCCCGAGAAATGATTCCAAATATCAGATACAAAAACTAAGTTGTTTAATTTTTTGAACGGAATGGCACAAAAATTTCCGAAGCTTATTTTTTTTCCCGTTAGTAATCGATAAATCTGTTTGTAGAGAATGTAGAAGAATCGAAACCAAAATCCTTCATATCTTTTTTTACGGGTTCCAAATATAATTTTATCTTTTTCTTGTATTGCTTTTTCGAGAAGTGTTTTAATATCGGATGCTTTATCTTCACCATCACCATCCATGACTACTACATAGTCGCTAGGTGCATTGTCGTTGATATAGCAAAGCCCAATAGCAATGGCTCGTTGATGACCAACGTTTCTGTTTAAGTGGATGACATGTATATTGCTTGGGTATATGGGACTTTCGTCGGTAGAACAATCGTTAACGATAAAAAATTGAATTTGAAGACCTTCTCTCTTTTGAATCTCTTTTTCGATAGCAGCCATTAATTGAGAGCAAGATTCCCAATCATTGAATACCGGTATTAGAAGGTTTAGATTCATTTTATTATTTAAGATCAATTGGATTTTGTTATACGTGTTATGTCTTTTTTTGTTCGTCTGGTTGTATTCCAAAAGCCTTAATAAACGCGATGACTGCTAAAAAAATCAAAGGGGATAGAAATAAATCCTCTAGATAATGGGAGAGTCCAGTACTTAATCGATAATCGACTCCTAAATCACCTAGTTTTAAAAGCAGGAAACTCAGAAGCATGTATCCAAAGTAAAGCAAAGCAATAATCTTAGCAATAAACAAGGACTTCGAGTACAAAAAAAGTATAGAGCTTCCCATGATTAAGAAGAGTAAACTAAATAGAACGGCAGATTGCATTTTAGCAGGAATTTTTATTCCGAAAGTTCCTTTCATAACGGTTTTTTCAAATACACTTACATTTTTTTTTGGATATCTATCTAGAAATGTAGGAATTCCTTTTTCTACAATCAACAACTTTTTTTCTCGTTTGAATCCAATATAAATTAAGGATAAAGAGAAAAGTACAATCAGTAACCAACGGAAGGGGGAAGGGATCTTTGTCATTTTTATCCTTCTTTTTTAGCAGGCTGAGATAATTCTTGAAGTCTACTGTATCGATTTGTCCAAAACATCCATAAAATAAAAATAATTGAATACACTAAAATGGTAAAGGTGTAATGATGATTAAAGTCGAGGTAATCAGGCGCTTTATATTGAATCAAGGAAAGAGAAACCGTTCTAAGTACATTGATAAAATGAATAATAATACTACCTACTATAATGAACCACCATTTATTTTTCCAGTCTCCAGGAAAACAAATTATAAATCCAGCAAAAAGCACAAATAATTCTAAGCCATTACACGGATTTCCAACTCCTACTACTGTTTGATCTTGAATACATACCAATGTTTGTAAATTTCCGGGTTGAGTGCTTCCTTCATATCCTAAAAGATCCAAAATAGTCCCTGCATCTGTGGCTACCCTAAAATTTAGATATTGATCTACTTGTTGATTGGGTGCAATGAAATAATCGTATGAAATAAACCAAACAATGTAAAGAAGAATAGCTTTTAACACAAAAAGCACCATCGCTTTTTGCTTAGGATCCTTGCTGATGGTTTTTAACATGTGGCTAAATTAATAAGGATGATCAGAAAACAAAATAAAAAAGGTCAGCATTATCTGCTGACCTTTAAATCTATTTACAAAAGGAAAATTAATCTTCCTTTTTCTTCTTATAAATTTTCTTGATGCCATAACCTGCACCTGCTGCTAAAAGAAGGCTTAATCCACCATCAATTGGCACATTTGGGTTACTCTTTTGTGCCAGAAGAGGTAAAGCAAACATTACAATTACCACGAGCAGAGGTAACGCTTTTATGAATGTTTTTTTCATTTTTCTTATTTTTTTCTGGAGTTATTTTACAATTATAAGTTTACGATAGTGTGAATAAAGAAAGGAGGCATTTCTACCTCCTTTCTCAGAATATTTATTCAACAATCATTTTAATTTGTTCAACTACGTTGTTAGTTTCAATCACTACGAAGTAGATGCCAGCAGACATTTCGCTAACGTTTACTTCTCTTTGATTCAAGCCATTAGTAGCTGTTCCACGCTCAGTCATGATAGTACGTCCAGATACATCAACCATTTTAATGTTGAAGTCAGCACCTTCAGTACTTGTAAATACAACAGTAGCACGATCAGCAGCAGGATTTGGATATACATTCAAACCAGTGATTTCACCTTGATCACCAAAACGAGGACCACAATGAGCAATACTGATTGAAATACCATTCAATACACGGTTTGCACTTGTTCCGCAACCATTAGAAGCATTTACAGATAAGTTCAATCCGCTAGCTGGGTTAGTTCCCCATGTAGCAAGAATATCTTTAGTTCCTTGACCACTTGTAATTGTAGTTCCTCCTGGTAAAGACCATAAGTAAGAAGAAGCACCGGTTACAGTAGAAACACCATAAGCAACACCTGATTGTCCTGGGCAGATAGTAATATCTCCAGTGATAACACCAGGAAGTCCTGGAGCACCCGTTACGTTTAAGTTACGAGCAGCACCAACACCACAAGCATTCGTAGCATTCACAGAAACATTTCCTCCGGCATAAGCTCCGTCGAAGTCAACAACAATGGATTGTGTTCCTTGACCTGAAACGATAGTAGCACCAACTGGAACAGACCAGTTATAACCAGTAGCAGAAGCTACTGCTGCAGCTGAATAAGCAACACCAGTTGAACCACAAACTCCAGTAGAAGGACCAGAAATAGAAGCCGATGCCACAGGCACATTAACAGTAACACTGCGATCACGATTTGGACCCATACCACAAGCATTAGCCGCTCTACATGAAACAGTACCACCTAAGTAAGCACCATTTACATCAACTGTAATAACATTAGTTCCAGCACCAGAAAGAATTGACATACCAGTTGGAATTGTCCATATATAGTTAGAAGCACGAGCAACAGGAGCTACAGAATATACTCCATTGTCGCCTGGGCAAAGTTTAGTTGGACCAGAGATAGAAGAAGGTCTTACAGGAACAACTGCATTAATATCAGCTCCTAAAGAACTAGATACACCAGCACCACAAGAGTTAGAAGGAGTAACGGTGATGTTTCCAATGATACCATTACTAACAGCTTGAGGAGCCCATGAAACGAAGATAGAAGTCGTTCCTTGGCCAGATACAATGATCATGCCATTAGGAACTGTCCAAGAATATCCTGTAGCATCAAATACTGGAGAGATAGAGAAGGTAGCTGAACCAGTAACTACAGCCATACATTGTACTGAAGGACCACTAATTGGACCAGCTACAAGTACATTTTCATCGATAAGACCATCACAATCATCATCAATAGTGTTACAGATTTCTGTTGCAGCAGGATTAACAGCAGCGTTGTTATCATTACAATCAGATGAGTTACTTACGTAACCAACTGGAGCACCATTACAAGTACTTACTGCACTAGAAGCATCACCATAAGTGTCACCATCTACATCAGCATAATAGGTAATGAAAGTTAAACCATCATCAACTAATAAGTTACAATCATCATCTACACCATTACATACTTCAGCAGCACCTGGATAAACTGTATTGTCATTGTCGTTACAGTCACCACCACAAGATGTGAATCCGTCATTGTCAACGTCAAAACCTTCATCTATAACGAAATCACAATTGTCATCTATAAGGTTGCAAATTTCAGTTGCGCCTGGATTAATTGATCCATCACCATCATTACAATCGGTAGCATCAACTACATACCCGCTAGGAGCAACAGCGGAACAAGTTGAAACTGTTATTCCATCGCCATCTCCATATGAGTCATTATCTACATCAGGGTAATACACAAAGGTTGGTTCATCCACTTGAATTGATTGTGAAGAACTATAACAAATATCTAAACCACTTAAAGTATAAGTGATTGAATGAACTCCAGATCCGGCTAAAGATGGGTCAAAGTTAGCACCAACAACACCTGGACCTGAGAAGGTTCCACCGGCAACTGCAGGTACTAAAGTAATTGAAGCTCCATTTTCACAAACTTGAGCTGGTAAAACAGCGAAAGAAGGATTTGCAGGACCTAAATCGGTAATTCTTAAGCCGAAAGCACTGTTAGTAGTACCACCAAATCCATCAACCTGAATATAATAAGTTTGACCTGGATTTAAGCAATGAGCACGCGCAAAAGCTTGGAAAGGAGAACTTAAAGAGTCATCATTAGCAGCTATTAAAGTTCCTAAACCGCTGGTTAAATCACCACAAGCAGTTGCAGACCAAATGGCTACCTGGCTATCCCAGTTATTGGGAGAGAACCCAAGGCCATAACGACCCGATCCACCCGATGGAACTGTGAAACTAAACCATACTGTATTGCTGATTAAACCACTTGCTCCAATACACCAAGCCATATTTGAATTACAATTTGTATTCGGAGCTTGAGCTTCACCTGGTTGTATAGTAGCACCCACATTAGAGAATGGACCATTTACACCAATAACAACTGGAATTGCATCACATACATTGTCTCCTGGAAGAATTATAACTGTTGATACAATATTTGAACTATCCGTACAACCTGTTACAGTTGAAACAAGTCTAATTTCCCAAGTACCTTGATTTCCAAAGAAAATATTTTGAGGGTTAGAAACACCACCTGGTACTAATAACCAAGTAGTACTTGGTTGAAGACGAGCAATCCATTGGAGGCTACCCGCAGCACCAACGCTACTATAGGTGTTAACAATATTTACAAAACCTGATGCTGGCCCACTAATTACTCCTGCTGTTGGAGGAGCAACTGCTTCTACAAATACAGAAGCTGAAGGAACAGTTGATGCACCACAAGTTACCTGGCAACGATAGTAGTAAGAAACGGTAACTCCATTATAAGTATAAGCAGCTGTAGTAGCTCCTCCGATTGGGAAATAGGTTAAATTATCAGAAGAATATTCCCACTGGTATGTTTGACCCACTCCAATAGAATTACCGGTTAATGACAGATTAAGATTTACAGTAGCTGTATTACAAAACTGAGTAATATTTGAATTTGCCGTACCAGCTGTAGGAGGGTCCATACATGGTGTTAAAGGTATAATTTGAACATCATAATCTTCAATCTCACCAAAGGTACTACCAATATTAGCTCCGCAAGCTTGTGAGGTAGTAAACGTACCATCCACACCGCCTCTAACGCGAAGTCTGGTTATTCCACCTACTACTACCGGAGGAACTGTAAAGTTGAATACGGCTGTTCCATTGCCTCCAGGATTAACTGTTGCCCCTAATGCTTCACCTGCTTCTAAAACACCATTCAGGTTAAAGTCGATCCACGCGTTTGTAAATTGATTTGGATCGCTTTGCACTAATACACTTAAGGTGTAAGAGCTGCCAGCTAATAATGATGTTCCAGCCACACCCGGATTGAAATAGGTGTAGTTACCAGCACCTGGACATCCACCACTTGGATTAGCTAATGTATTTAAACTGACGTTTAAGATTCCATCTCCAGAACAACTCGAATAGGATGTAGCGCAATAACAAGATAGAAATGCACTATTATTTACTAGTACAAAATTAGAGATCCCTGTATTTCCGCTACAAGTTACTAGACAACGGAAATATTTTGGAATTACACCCATAGTAAAACTAGCAGTTGGTGAACTTGTTCCAAATGGTGTCCATGAAATATTATTATCAGAGTGTTGCCAAGCATATGTAACTCCTAAACCAGCAGTAGCATTTTGAAGACTTAAGTTTACAGCAGTTCCATTACAAACTGATGCTGCACTTGCAACTGTATTTCCTGGCGCTGGTGTTCCTGTGCAAGGGGAAGGCACCGTATAGTTAACAATTAATTTAGGTTGTTGAACTGATGTTCCTGGGTAACCAAAAATATTGTAAGTATTAGTTGAAGCTCTAACATACCCAATATTAATGCTTGAGCCTGCATTAGTACCAATAAAAGTGAGACCTCCAGCGGTAACAACTTTGCTGTTGAGCAAATTTGCAGCCCACGAAGAAGAATTCATTACGGTACCACTACCAATTGTACTGAATAATGTGGCACCAGCTAACGCAGAAGGATTCCCTAAGAAACCTGTTAATGAATTTACTGCACTGGATGAAGTGGACGTAAAAGTTGTAAACTCTAACGTTGCAGAATTAATAATAGCTCCAGAAGGAATTGAAGCCAAACTAAATGTTGCCCATCCTCTGTTTGCTCCGGAATTAATGGTAACCATGTTACCATCATTTTTTGTACCTGCTGCATTTACAGATCCAGAATTAAAGGATCCTGATGTGCCGGTACAAACGAGTGTAACCGTTTGACCATAAGTCAATGTAGCGCTAAAGATCGAAAGAGTTATTACTGCCATTAAATGGAGTAAATACTTACGATCTAGCAACTTCGTAATGTAGAATTTGTTTTTCATTTTATTTATATTTATTGTTAGATTTTTGTTATTTACGCTTTATAATAAATTATTTTAAAGGCATATAAATTGCCTTTTACAGAAAGTATATTCTTCAGTAACATATAAAGTTGTTTTGTTTTAACTAGTTCTAGATTTCGCTGGAATTTCCGGATACACAGCAAAAACAAATATATGACTTCTTATGACAATTGCAAGCATTTTTTTGATTATGTTAATTTCATTTTGCAAGTAAGCATTCACGTTTTTTTACAATTGCTTGGTTTTCATAGATTCGAATTTACATTTGTTTCAATTTATTTTATCAACTGTTTGGTGAATAGCATAAAAGTATAGGTGAATTTGTGTAAGGTTATTTGCCTTTTTCTAAAAAAGTGTAGGTTTTCCTTGACTTGTATATACATAATGTAATATCTTGCATGGTTAAGTTCATGGCTTTCCTACTTTACAAGGACCAATTTTCCACTCACTTCATAAATTAATAACCTAAATCAGCTTATGAAATCAAAGCTATTCTTATCTCATTATGTTTATTCAATTCTTACATGTTTTATCTTTTTTTCAAGTGGATTCTCGCTGCTCAAAGCTCAAGAGAATAGTGTGTATTGGCAAACCATTTCGAAAAATAATTTAAGTAATATAAATAGCAGGTATGCAATCCCTGAAAAGTTCATTGCTTTAAATTGTAATACGAATTTAATTCGGCAACAACTCAGTGTAGCACCCATGGAGTTTACCACGGCTGCGTTGAATTCAAATGTTGATTTTAAAGTACCGATGCCTGATGGTCGAGTACTTACTTTTAAGATGGTGGAGTCGATGGTGATGGACCCTTCATTAGCTATTCAATTTCCTTCTATTAAAACTTTTTCAGGTCAAGGAATTGAAGAAAGAGATGCCCTCTTAAAAGTAAGTATTAGCCCAAACGGATTCCATGCAATGATTTTGTCTCCCAAAGGAAGTGTATTTATTGACCCTTTAGAATCTGGAAATACAAATGCCTATATTGTTTATTTTAGAGATGATTTTAAATCGTATCGTTCGTTTAATTGTGAGTTAGATAGTTTACCTGTCAATAAAAGTAGAACCTATCATCAAATTGCAAATGGTCAAGCAAATAAAACGCATGGCACGCAATTAAGAAATTACCGTTTAGCGCTTGCGTGTACAGGTGAATATGCTGCCTATTATGGTGGTACTACTGCGGGTGCAATGGCAGGGATGGTGGCCACTATGAATCGCGTAAATGGTATTTATGAATCGGAACTGGCAGTTCGGTTGACAATGGTCGCAAATAATAATTTGCTCATTTATTTAAATGCAAGTACAGATCCGTATACGAATACCAACGGCTCTACAATGTTAGGACAAAATATTACAAATTGTAATACCGTAATAGGAAGTGCTAATTACGATATCGGCCATGTTTTTAGTACGGGCGGAGGTGGAGTTGCTTATTTAGGTGTTCCATGTACTACAAACAAAGCTGGTGGTGTTACTGGTTCGGGGAGCCCAGTCGGTGATGCTTTTGACGTGGATTACGTAGCTCACGAGATGGGGCATCAGTTTGGCGGCAGTCATACCTTTAATGCCATATCAAGTTCGTGTAACGGGAATAGAAGCACCTCTGCCGCGTATGAACCTGGCAGTGGAATTACGATTATGGCCTATGCAGGCATTTGTGGTGCAACAAACGATTTAGCTCCAAATAGTATCGCTTATTTTCATACGCATAGCTTTGATCAAATTACTAACTATATAACCACCGGCAGCGGAAATACATGTCCTACCACCACCGCAACGGGTAATACACCACCGAATGGAGTCCCGGCGGGATTAGTGTATACCATTCCCTATCTAACGCCTTTTTCATTAACTGCTACTGGAACTGATGCGAACGGAGATGCCTTAACCTATTCGTGGGAAGAGTACGATTTAGGCGCCGCAGGAAACTGGAATGCTCCAGTTGGCGATGCACCCATTTTTCGCCCGTTTCCACCAACAAGCACGGGTACTAGAATTTTCCCGAAAATATCGGATATTGTAAATAATGTTACTACCATCGGAGAAATACTTCCAAGTTATGCCCGCACACTAAAATTTAGATTGACCGTTAGAGATAACAGAGTAAGTGGAGGCGGTGTTCACCGTGTAGATGATACCGTAAAAGTGAATGTAATTAATACCGGAGCCGCATTTGCTGTTACTGCCCCCAATACGGCAGTGACGTGGGTGAGTGGAACTAGTGCAACGGTTTCATGGAATGTATCAGCAACTAACGCAGCGCCTATCTCTTGTGCTAATGTAAGAATATTGTTGTCGACCGATGGTGGTTTTACTTATCCAATTACCCTTTTAGCGAATACGCCGAATGACGGAACAGAAAATGTATTGGTGCCAGGAAACATTTCGACCACTGCACGTGTGAAAGTGGAAGGCGCCGGAAATATTTTCTTCGATATTTCGAACGTTAACTTTACAATTATTGCCGGCGGAGGTCCCTTAACTACGATTACCACCAATACTATAGCTACAGCAAATATCTGCCCTGGGCAAAATTTAAATGTTGATTTTTCCGGCAATGGTTCTGCTAATGCAGGTAATATTTTTACTGCGCAATTATCTACTGCTACCGGATCTTTTACGGGAGCAGTTAATATCGGAACATTAAGTAGTATTAATCCTTCTGGAACAATTGTCTGCTTAATTCCGGGTGGTACCGCAGCTGGAACGTTATATCGAATTCGAGTAATTTCTTCATCACCTGCCGTAACGGGAAGTGACAATGGTACCAATTTGACGGTAGTTGGTCCATTAGGCGCTACTGGGTTAATTTCTGGACCTTCTACTTTATGTCAGGGACAAACTGGAGTGGTGTATACGGTGACCACTTCTGCAAATGCTTCATCATATGCATGGTCATTGCCCGTAGGATTTTCGATAACAAGTGGGACAGGAACCAATACTATAACGGTAAGTATAGCCGCAAATGCCTCTAACGGAGGAATAACAGTGACACCTTCCAATTTATGTGCGACGGGAGCCACTTCTGGTGTTTACAATGTTGTTGTTAATCCGTTGCCTTCAAATGCCGGAGTAGTTACTGGACCAGCAAGTGTTTGTCAAGGCGCCATGAGTGTTGTTTTTAGTGTCCCAGTCATTAATTTTGCTACTGGGTATAATTGGAGTTTACCTGCGGGATGTTCCATTCAAGGTGCGGTGGGTAATTCTATCACGGTAAATGTATCCAACAGCGCCATTTCAGGAGTTGTATCGGTATCAGGAACTAATGCTTGTGGAAGTGGTGGTGTCGCTAACTTTAATCTCTTGGTGAATAATAAACCAGCATCTGCAGTCATTTCATCAGGCGGTCCGTTGTCGGTATGTGCTCCTAATACAGTTCCGATGTCCTTTACTCCGCTTGCAAGTGTTGTTTATCAATGGAGAAAGAATGGAATTGATTTGTCGGGCCAAACGGGCAATTCATATGTAGCAACTCAATCTGGTAATTATGATGTTGTCTCTAATTTCGCCGCAGTGGGAAGTCAACTATTTGCGACTACAGTGCCAGCTGTCATTCCTGATAATAGTTGCACAGGAGCCGTGAGCCCAATCGTGGTGAGTGGATATTCTACTGCAATTCCTACTTCTGGAATTTATGTACGAATGAATTTAACGCATACATACGTGGGAGATTTGGATATTTTCCTTGAAAGTCCGTCAGGACAACGGTTAGGGCTGAGCGACCAAACGGGTAATGCTGCGAATGGTGGGGATAATTTTACCAATACAGTTTTTGCAGATTCAGGTGCGGCCATCCTTCCAACAACAGGTGCACCTTATACTGGATTATACAAACCGTGGAATGCAGTGTTTACGGTTAATTCCTGTGCATTAACAACTGCACTTACCAGCTTTGCAGCGCTGGGTGGAGGTAGTTTGAATCCAAATGGAACTTGGAATTTGAAGGTATATGATAGAGCCGGGGTCGATACTGGAAGAGTGGTGAATTGGTCCATTTATTTCCCAGGATTGAGTGGAGCTTGTTCGTCTGTATCAAATGTGCTTGCTGTTGATGTGATTTCTCCAATTTCCTTTGCTTCTTTT
>JANOPQ010000213.1:0-4364 GCA_031421935.1 Bacteroidota bacterium
ATCGTAAAGTGGGCGCAAATACGGGTCAATTTTTTCTTTCAGATCGCCAGGAAGGAATCCTAAGTGTTCACCTGCTTCTACAGCAGGACGTGTTAATATTATTCTTCGAATTTCACGATTTTTGAGAGCACGAACAGCTAAAGCTACTGCGGTATAGGTTTTTCCAGTTCCTGCTGGACCAATTGCAAAAACAATATCATTCTTCTCACTCGACTCCACCAATTTTCTTTGATTCGGAGTACGTGCACGAACTAATAATCCACTCGGACCAAAAACGAGTACATCACGTCCATCGGCTGCACCAGGAGGAGTTGATTTATTAGCGTTTTCTATACTACTTTTCTTATTATTTCCCAGAATGAAATCCACTTCCGTTGGTGTCAGCATCCCGTTTTCACGAAAGTACGACATCAACTTTAAGATTTTAGTTTCGGCATCGGCTACCAATTCAGGTTCACCAATAATTTTTATTTCGTGACCTCTTCCAACGACTTTTAGGGTAGGGAAACTACGTCGGATCACCTCTAAATTAGCATCGTTCACTCCAAAAAAGTCAACGATATTCTCCAGTTCGATACTTAAATTAACTTCTTTCAAATGGTATTATTCTTTTTAAATTTTACGTTGTAAATATAGAAACTGTTTCAGCGAAGATGGGCATTGTTCAGAAATATGTTTTAAAGTAGACATGGGCGTATATTCGATTAAAAAATTATCTTAACCCTTGAAAATAACGTCTTTGAAAAAGTTCATGCGCCTTTATTACTTTTGATTCCTCAAAGCGGTGAATACATCTCTCAACCAACATAGCGACGAAGCATTAATTGAACTTTACAAGTCTGGTAAAGGGAACGAGGGTGTGGGCATCCTTTTTAAGCGATATACGCATATGGTTTATGCAGTATGCATGAAATATTTAAAAGATGAAGATGCACGTAAGGACGCCGTAAGTCAAATCTTTGAAAAGCTAATGACGGATTTGAAAAAACATGAAATCCAATTTTTCAAAGGATGGTTGCATACAGTGGTGAAGAATCATTGCTATATGCAATTGCGATCCAAGCCAAAAGAAATTAGCGGAATGGCACCTTATGTTATGGAAACAGACGTAGGATTGCATCAAGGGGCGGCAAGTTTGGAAGAAAAGCAAGAAGAGGAGTTGAAATTGCAACAGATGGAAGCCGCTTTAACGAAACTCGATCCGCATCAACAACAGTGCATCCAACTTTTCTATTTAGAACAAAAATGTTATCAGGAAGTAGCCACCATCACTGGATTTACTTTGAACCAAGTAAAGAGCTACATTCAGAATGGCAAACGGAATTTGAAAATAATAATGCTTAAAAATGAATAACAATATGTCGAATCCTCCTCAAAATACTCCCTGCCTCAGCAGTAAGGAGATGCTGGATTATACTCAGGGCATATTGAGTACTCAAGAGCAACATCGAATTGAAAAACATTTGCTCGAATGTGAATTTTGCTCTGATGCTATGGAAGGAATTCAATTGATGAAAAATCCGAATTCGCTTTTATCCATTGAAGAAGAATTAAATTTGGAAATTGATTCCATGACTTCCGAAGAGGAAGAAGATAGCGATGATAAAGTAAAAGTTTTATTTCCATGGAGAATGGCTGCGGCCATAGCACTAATTTTTGTTAGCACTTTGACACTTTGGATGGTCATACCGAAAAATAATACTCAGAAATTGATGAGTGAAAAATCGGTAGCTTATCCAGCTCCATCTGAAATTTCATCAGAACCAGTGCAAGAAAGTCAAGTGATACAAGTTCCCAATGAGCAATCAGCGCCACTTTCAAAAAGCCAAGCGCCCACCGTTTTAGAAAGAGAAGTACAGGTACAAGATGCCGTGGCTGAATCAACACCTGAATCAAATGAAAAAGGAAACGAAGAAATTTTTTCAGCAGTTCCAGCAGCTAAAGTGAAAGAGGAAAGTGATGCAGCAACAAGTAAATTCAAAAAAGAAGTAGTTAAAGCTCCCGAAGCAGACCTAGCTGCATCAGAAAATGTACAGGCGGTAACTAGTAGTAACGAAGTTGCTGTTGAGCAAAAAAAGTCAGATGTACGTGCTACTTCATCTGCTGCTCGACAACAAGATGCCGGAGCAAGTGATGATTCCAATAAATACAGTTCAGATGATTTGTACAAAAAGGGAATAAAAGAATACAAAAACAAAAAGTACAGTGCGGCCATCTCATTTTTGGAGCAATGCACCATTAAACCCGAAGCCTTGTTTTATTTGGGAGTGAGTTATTTTTTAATTGATAATCCGCACTTCGCATTAATTCGGTTGGAAAAATATATACAAACAAATCAAGCCATGTATCGTGAACCTTCTTTTTGGTATATGGGTCTCAGTTATTTAAAACTCGGCAATAAAAGTGCTGCCAAGCAGTCGTTTGAGAAAGTACTACCTTCTAAAGGAGAATTTGAAAAACAAGCAATGGAAATGTTAAAAAGTCTATAATTCTTTTTGCTTTTTAGCGTTTATGCCGGAAATTAGAACCCTAGAATAAACTTATTGATTGAAACTTATTCTATTCAACGTGATTAAGTCATTGTAGGTCGGCATAATACCAAGAATTTATTGAGCAGTACTATTAATTGAATAGATATTACCTTTGCACCATGAAAAGTATCGTCTTCGCATTAGCATTTATACTTCCAACCCTACTCTATTCTCAATATTCAACAAAAAATGGAAATATATTTCCGAATGGTGTTTATTTGCATTTACATGAATTGCAAGAACAAGTGCCATCCATCCAAACTTCACAACTGCTCGTTCATGGAGAAAAATTTAGCAATGTAAAAAAATGGTTTCGTGGTGATAGTTTGTTTTTCATTAATGAAAGTAAAATAAAACATAGTTTACCCTATGATAGCGTCTATGCATTTGTGGATGAGGGCCTTCTTTATATCCAACGAAAAGGATATGATCATAAGGTGACTGTACCCGGACAGCTTTGCTATTTTGTTGAAAGCTATCCTATTCGAAGAGCGGCCTCTGCTCCTGTCTCCACTGAAAAAAACACAGAAACAATTTCCCACATTCTTGATTTGCAAGAGGGTGAATTAGTAGAATATTCAGTTGCTTCTATAGAAACCATTTTAATACTTCGTGATGAAGAATTATACCAAGAGTTTATTGGTTTAAAAAGTCCCAAGAAACAACGACAAATGTTAATTCGATTTGTTGAACGTTTTAACGAGCGTCACCCACTCACTAAAATAAGCCAGTGAAAATATTAATCATTCAAACTGCTTTTATTGGAGATGTCATTTTGGCGACGCCCTTAATTCAGGAAGCGCATCGTTGTTTTCCACATGCACAATTGGATGTATTGGTACGAAAAGGAAATGAAGGATTACTGCAGAATTTTTTAGGTCTCAGCAATATTCTTATTTGGAATAAGCAAAACAACAAACAGAAAAATTTGTGGAAACTCCTTTCTCAAATTCGAAAAGAGAAATACGATGTAGTAATCAATATACAGCGATTTGCAGCGACTGGAATTCTTACCGGATTAAGTGGAGCTAACGAGCGAATTGGATTTAAGAAAAATCCGTTTTCATTTTTATTTACACAGAAAATAGAGCACGACATTGACGGTAAAAATGAAACTCATGAAACGATTCGAAATTTAAAATTAATGAAATCGTTAGGTGCAAATGAAACGGTGAAACCAATTCTTTATCCTTCCTCTAGTGATTATTCATTTGTACAAGACTTTAAAACGAAAACTTATTATTGCATCGCTCCTACTTCCGTTTGGTTTACCAAACAAGTTCCTGCAGCAAAATGGTTGGAGTTAATTTCATCATTGCAAGCAATAGAAAAGGATGTGATTATTTATATGCTAGGTGGTCCAGCAGATAAAGATGAATGTGTGGCTATTGAATTACAAATCAAAAGTGAAAATGTAAAAACACTGGCAGGTAAATTAAGTTTTTTGCAAACGGCTGCTTTAATGAAGGACGCGAAACGGAATTATGTGAATGATTCTGCTCCGATGCATATTGCGTCTGCGATGAATGCTCCAGTTACTGTTTTTTATTGCAGCACTGTTCCTGAATTTGGATTTGGTCCATTGTCTGATGATAAAAAAATTATAGAAGTTTTAAATTTATCTTGTCGCCCTTGTGGATTACATGGTTACAAGGCTTGTCCATTAGGACATTTTAAATGCGCCTTCGATTTAAATATGTCTACATCAAAATAAAGTAGATTTCTTTTTGTGAAACAACTTTTTTTTCCAATAAATTCTGGACAAATTGAAAATTTAATTAAATTATAGTATTGATATTCAGCGAATTAAGCAATTTTTTTAAATAGTTGTTA
>JANOPQ010000214.1:0-49902 GCA_031421935.1 Bacteroidota bacterium
TATGCCTGTAACTGTTACGGTGGTACAACCAATTGCAGGAATATTATTCAATGTGATTGGAAAATTAACTGCTGGAGCTGCCGTAAAAAACGGAGGAAACACATCATCCAATTGAATAACTGTTGCAAATGCATTATTTGAACAAATTTCCACATCATATGTAACCTGTTCTCCAGGTTGCACTGAAGTAGGCGCTGCAGTTTTAGTGATGGAGTAACAGTCATTACAACCAGAAATACCTGATGGATTTAATGGTAAAATTGTATTATCACAATCGAAAAAATTCCCACAAAAATCTTCACCAGTGATAGTAACTTTAGGCATTTCCAAAGGACCAAAATGACACCCATTTGTTGTAATTTCAAATTGAACAGTAAAACATTCTCCTTGACTTAACAAGTCGTTGTTTGATGTGTTTGTAATAGGCCAAGTATTGCCGCTTCCAGTTCCAATAGTATAAGATGGAGAAGTATTTGGATTATTTTGACAAGGTGAATTTATGCTAGGCGGATTACTTGTTAACTGAACAATGGATCCTGGCAATGAAGCTATTGTCAAGGAAGTTGGAATTAGATCCGTAAGTCCCATGTTAATGAACTGAGCAGTTAATGTTATTGGGACTGGGTCACAAGGTGTATATGAATTTGAATTAGCCACTGCAAGCGCAGTTAGATCGCCTTGGAGGCTACTAAAAGTAACATTTTCCACTGCATACCCACATAAATTGGTGGGAAGAGGGGCATCAGGAATTTGAGTACAATTCCAACCTCCTATAAAATTATGGGAGGTGGCAAGTTGACTGCAATCGGTAAACCTAAAGGTTAATACTCCATGCAACCGAAAGCCTACTGCTAGTATATTTTGTTGTACATTGTTGATCAAATTAGGCAATAGCCAAAAATAATTATTTGCAGAAAGAGTGTTAATGACAGTGCCATACTGAGTACCCGGCACAGGAGCAGGAATGCTTTGATTTAGGGGCATTAGAATGTAATCTACCTCCCAGGTTCCAATTAAATTATTTCCTACATTCAAATAAACATTTTGTGCAGGAGTTGGAAAAGGAAATGCGGTAGTTGATTCATTTTTTAAATCAAATTCCCAACGAATTTCTCCTGTGTTTACACTGTAATTTAAAGGAATAATATCAAAAATTAAATTTGGGTTTGGATTTGAAAGTGTGCGCTGAGGGTCGGTTGCCAATGCATTATTTTCCGTGATATTCAAAGAACAACTTTGAGTAGGCAACAAAGGTTCTGAGCATGATTCATCGTTATTAGAGAAAGTAACAACAGCGGCAGTAATTGGTTCGGGATCTGGAGTAAATTGACTCGAACAATTTTCGGGATAAACTTTAAAAATAATCCTTTGATTACTGATCTCATCAGCAATCAAAGGTGAGCTAAATGGTGGCAATGTGCCTTCTTGAATGCAATTAAATGCCAATCCTTGGTTGATTAATTGGGTGTGTAAATCGATATTCAATATTGGACCAGGAATTATATTTAAGGCTAATGGATTAGAACCACCATTTGCGCACCAAACAACGCTCTCACAACTATAAGAAGTTAATGTTGCAACAACTGAAGTAGGATTTGTTTGCCAATTCCAATTCGCTGGTTCCTGAAGCATTAAAACTTTCTGAAACAATTTAGGCGTTTTGTATTCATATTTAAAGAATTTATTCGTAAATGGAGGGTTCATGTGTTTATCAAATCGTGAAGTAGTTCTCATGTCAATTACTCCCACACAATTTGCTACCAAGTTACTTTGGTCTAACCCATAAATGGTAACATTACTACACAATGTTGAAATGAAATGATGATTGGTTCCATTTCCTTCGCAATAAAACATGTAATGGTCGGCAAAATTTGTTGGACTAATTGATGGCGTGCCAGTACAGGACGAAGAACAATTGAATTGTGGAAAGCAAGTTGGATTAAGAAGATTCGAACATGCTTCTCCTATTGTGTTCGGCATTTTAGAATCAGAAAAAGGGATTGTTCTTGCTGCTCCAGTTAAAAATAAAATGTCGTTAATCGAAGATAAGTCTTCCTGGCCGGGATTTAAAGCATCTGGATTTCCACAAACTTTGTAACGAACACGAATTCGATAAATTTGATTTATTCTAAAGTCAATATCATTTAAAGTAGCACCTGCATATAAATTTCTAGTAACACCATTTGGTAGACTTACTTGATTTAATAAACTTCTTTCAAAAGTAAACAGCATTTCCGAACCCGATTTAGCGTAAAAACTTGGGAAGACAAGACTATTCGCATCTACAGAAAATTTTAATATAGTAGGAAGCGGAGTTGGCTGCAATTGAAAGTCCCATTCATCAAGACAAGTACCCGCAAATCCAGCATCGTCTATATATAAATCAAATCCGGTAACCTGCACATCGTATTTGCCGGCTTCGCTTAGCGGAAACTTGCGAAACAATTGAAGTACATCTAAAACAACACCATTATTTGTCATATCTAAATATTCATAACCACCAAAACCGGGATCATTTTCTCCATTCTGAAAATGAGCTATCAAATAATCTTCCAGCTGATCGCCATATGTTGAAAATTCAAGTTCTAGTTGGTTATATGGAGAATAAGTAGGGTTCTGTGCCCACTGATTGGGCAAATAGGTAATTGGAGTACTGGATTCTGCCTTACTATTATCATTAAAATCAGGAAACCCCAAACTGGTCCTTCTCATATTGTAATTATCAATAATTACTCCAGGAGCTAAACAGCCAGGACAATGCACAAAAACACTTCTTTGTTCAGAAGATAAGGGTAGCCAGCAGCAGGTAGCAGGTGTTGTTAAAGTAGAGCAAACCCCATTGATTAAATTGAAACAATTTTCATTGGGTAATAAACTGATTTTAATTGTGTATAAACTAGGTGCTATGGCTACCGGACAACAAGCGTTAAAACCATAAGTTAATTTACCGGAATTAAAAAACTCATCTCTTGAAAGTCCCGGAGGAAGTAAGTTGTCGAGATCACTCAATTTGAAATATACCGTATACAGTTTGGGGCCACAGTCACAATTTATAGAGGGGAATACTGAAACTGGAATATTGTTGCTTGTTGAGGATGTACCGGAAGCAGTAAGAACGTATCCACCGCAATTAAATGTAGAAGGGTCAAATGCAACTGGAAAAATTTGTGACAATCCACCAAAGGTTAATGCCACATTATTTGGGTTACCAATACTGAGGCCTTCCGCACAATCAAATTCAACTTTTAGATACCCGCTTACAGGGGTGTTCGTAAGGGTATTTCCTCCCATTGATTGAAAATCATTTAAACTTCCAAGCAAACCATTAAAAGCCATGCTATAAAAAATGGGAGATCCAAAGGTTTGTCCGGAAGAATTTGGATAAACCGTAGTATGACTGGGATTACCATTTATGGTGGAAATTAAATTAAGATCATCTGTAGGAAAATAGGAGGGTGTGCTATAGCCTGAAATACCTGTGTTAAATCCATTTCTTGAATTTGTATAATCAGGATTGATAAGTTGAGAACATGTAGTGGTTGCTTGCGATATGATGTTCCAGTGATTAAAATATTTTTTCTGGTTAAATAATATCGGATCTTCTGATGCAGCATTTTCGATGGTAAATGTGAATGACGCTGTTTGATTGGGCTCTAAATCGAAAAGGTGTAGACTGAACTCTCGAATCAGATTACTTGGTAATGCAGAACATGTCACAGGAAGAGGATTTGTATAAGGAAATGTAGCAAGGGTAGAACATGGCGGATTTAGACAAGTACTAGGATAATTGACAACAATACTTGTTGAACTGATAAAGGAGAGTGCATTAATATTTGGATAAGAAATTTTAACCATCACATCTTTCAAAATAGCATCACCTGTGTTTTTCACTTCATAAGTCCATGGCGTTGACCCGCCCTGACATTCCGTATTATTTAAAGCAACCGCGTCGGTAGGAGCTAGTCTTCGTATTTCATACGAAGGACTACCCGAAGTAAAAAATAATTCCTTCTCATACATTTTCTGACAATCAGCACAGCTGGGTGGAGCTACTGTATTTGCACATTTCCAACTAAAGTTAACATATTTAGGGAGGGTAGTGTTTGTACCATTACAACTCGTCATGCAACCAAGTATATTTACTTGTTGTCGAAAATGTAAAAATTCTTGGGGTGAAATCGAAATATTGACCACGCCTGGATATGAAAAAACATTTGGACTACCCAAGTTCCAATTCGTTGGGGTAGTTGATAAATTTGAAGTTTGAAATAAAATTGGATTGGACCCATTCAATTGATAATTATTACCTCCGCTTTGATTTAAACACATCTCCGTTGCAAAATTTGTAATCGAAATATTGGCATTTGAATTCCCAATATTTTGATATGCGAAATGCCAATCTTGCACGATATTATTTACCGGAGCATTAATGTTAACAAATTGCTGTGCCACCGGCACCTCTATTATATTCGGAAATTGCACCGGAATAATTTGCGTTGGCGCAAAGGCAGGAACTCCATTATATGACCACTTTTGAATTAGAACGGCACTACCTCCATTAACTAATCCAGGAATTAATGAACAATCTAAATTTAAATCATACTGCAATAACTCAATAGGCGCCATTACATTTGTTGATGGTTTTATTGAAACAAAAAAATCATAGCTATGGGTACCTGTATTCCAAGTTGGTTGACCTATAATAGCAAATTCTGAAGGATCACCTATACTAGGATTTTCTATTATAATAGGATTATTCCCTGCTAGGCCCTGAATACAGTCAGGGAATTGACCCCAAGGATAAGGTATCAAATTAGGATTAAAAGGAGAATTGGGCGGTGCCACAAAGACTTCTAATGATAGTGTGAATGGAGTGGTTGGCCATCCACCTGCAGGTGGAGCAATAACTTGAACCGCAAATGGTCCATTTGTATTACAAACAGCTACGCTTGTCGGCTGCGAATAACCAGAAGGAGTTTGAGAATCACTTTTAAAAGGATTCAATAAAAGAAATGACAATGCGAATAATAGTGAAATTTTTTTCATATAATATTTTTAATGCATTTTAAAACACTCATTGAAATAAAGAACTATGTACGAAAATAATAAACAATTTGAACTTAATTATTCACTAATGAGTCATTTAGCATTCTTATTTGTAATAAATTCAAGGAAAAAATATAATATAATGATTATCAAATATATAATTTTAATCTAATTATGTCTTAAGGATGGGTTCAGTATGGCAGTTGAGATTAAAAAATCCCTTCAGCCATAAATTACAAATATTTCTTTGCGCTCAAAACAATATGATTTAAAATTGAAATTTCCAGCAACCTTCCTTCTTCTTTCTGCTTATTAGTGAGCTTTATATCTGATTGATTAGGTTTAGTATTTCCGAATGGGTGGTTGTAGGTTAAAAATATCCCACAAGCATTAAATTTTAATGCAACCGAGAAGTTCATCTTTGGATCAACCAGCGTCCTTGTAGATCCATCCTCAGCTATTTAGTGGTATCCACGTACCCTGTCTGCTCTTGTTAAAAGTAGAATATAGAATTCTTCTTTGTATTCCATAGCGTCCGCACTTCATATACTTCTTAGTAGTTTTAACCGCATCTAAGGTGCAAGTAATGGATTTCATTTAAGAATATTTCACTTTGGAAGAGTAACTAAGTTTGATTTCACTAAGGTTCTGTTGCATTTTTCGTCTTTTAAGGTAATGCCTACATCAAAGATTAGCAATGTAGAAATTCCAAAAGGAAATTGTAATGACGAAGATGAAAACAAGTTTATGCCGATAATACTTTTGGTATTCCGAAAGGGTGAGAGTCATTCAAAGTTAAGCTCTAGCTTTTTGCATTACTTTGGAGCATTAAAAGACAAAACATTTGAATTGACAAAATTCATTTTCTTGATTTAATTAATTAATTATCATCTATATAATCAATCTTCTTGTTTTGGTGGAATAGGTTTAGGAGCAGGTGCAGTTTGCGGCCTGTCGACACCTTCATTTAAACGTCCTCTATCTCTTGGTGGAACAGTCGGTATTACTCTTGGTTTATCTTTCCCTTTGTCTGACATAGCTGTTAAGTTTACAATATGTACTTTAAGTAGTTGTTGCTCTGATTTTGAGAAATTGTTTGTCAAAAGTAAAGCAATAGAAATTAAAACAGAAATAGTTGTCAACTTAATTCCAAAATTATAATTTTTATTAGCTAAGACATCTATTGGCTCATTATCCCTATAAGAATCATTATTTGCGCCAATTTCATATAATAATACTTTCTCATAATCTTTATTTACAAGATCCTTAAATTTTTCAACTGAAAAAAATTGATATAGTAATTCTGTTCTAAAAACCTTAAGCATTAACAACAAAGACCATGCTAGTAGTCCGATCGGTAGAATTGATAAATATTGTATTAAGAAATTAGCATCACCAAGTCCGTTCAAGAAAAATGGTATAAATAATGATATAACACCTATAATTGTTCCCGCATTTGATTTCTTATGCCGATATGATTCGACTTGTTTTTCTACTAATTCCTTGGACTTTGATGCTAGGAATTCTAGTTCTTTTAGGTCGCTCATTTTCTTGTTTTGGATTGGGGTTGGTAAGAAAGAATTTTACAAATTAGTTTTTAGTTTTTTTATCAAGGAATTTACTGTTTCAAATGCAGAAAAAAGTTGTTTGTCAGAAGGAACAAATATTTCATGAATACTTTCATTTCTAGCTTCAATAAAAGCTTTTGCTAAAATATAATCTGCTCCTCCGATCATTTTGTTATACTTTACCCAATTGAGTTTGACTGTAACAGAAACAAAGATTGGTTTTCCATTTTTATCAATCTGCAATTGATTATGTTGCTCGTAAACTAAATTGATAATAATTTCAATTGTCCGCAGAATCATTATATAACAGGCCATTTGCAAACCGTTTATATAGCATTGATATGCTTCTTTTAGATTCACAGTTATGTCCTGAGGTAATTCACTTGTATCTAAATAAACGCGTTCATCTTGTAACTTTTTCAATCGATGTTCAAAATTTCTAGTTGCGGGTTTCCACTGACGATGGTATCTTGCAAAGTTTTGTAATTTACATTCAGTATAAACTAATTTTAGTTTTATTTTATCTAGATCTTTACTTTTTTAATTAACTCTTGTTTCTTTAAGTTAACTAAGTCATAATCTGATTTTTTGACAATATTTGCGCCGAGTAATGCACTTAAAGCAATAGCGATGATGTCAGCATTTTCTTGCTTCTCTTTTTCAATATTAGTCTTAGGAGAAGTTGTATTCCTTTGTTTCATTATTATCAAAGATACGACTATTTAAGCCCTTAATAGTTGAGAACTGCATCCAGTGCGTCATCAGCATCTTTGTGTATAAAATTTGCTTGATAACCTATAGTTGTAGTTATTGAAGAATGTCTGTAAAGCTTTTGAAGCATTTGAATGGAAATAGTGTCTCCAGAAATATTTCCGAAAGTGTGTCGAGAGATGTGCATTGTAAGTTTTTTTTCAATAGACGCAAGCTTGGCAATTTTATAAAGGTGCTTATCAATTCTTTTTACAGCATAAGAAATTTTTCGTTGAACTTCGAAGGTGTTTTTAAAATCAGACACCCCTATTAATTCAGGAAAAACAAGATCATCTAAAACTTTCTTTTTGGATAAGTATTGGCTCAATATTGCGAGTGCTTTTTCTGATGCTTTTAAAGATCCAGTTTTAGAATTTTTTCCCATTTGATAATTTAACCGATCATCTTGTATATCTGTCCATCTTAACCTTAATACATCTGACACGCGCATTCCAGCAAAATAAAATGAGAATAACCATAAATTGCGACAATGGTTGGTATATGAATTTTGATCTAGTTCTAACTCTTCAATCCTTTTAACTTCTTCTCTCGAAAGTCCTATTTTCAGTGAGTCCGGTAATTTTATTTGAATCTTATCCTTTCCGAAAGGATAGAATTTAGTATCAATTATCCCACCTTTGATTCCAAGATTGAAAATAGTTCTAATAATAATCAAATGATTTACAACAGACCTATCTGCTGACTTATGTTTTCCTTTTAGCCACGCTTTAAACTTTGTGAGTAAGGGAACTGTTATTTCTTGGAAGCTAATGTCGCTATCGCTAAGGAATTCTCGGAATTTCTTAATGCGAGATTGATCTGGATGATATCTGTTGTATTTACCTGCTGTTTTAAAATTCTCCAAATAGTTGTCTGCATGTAAGAAAAAACTTGAACCTGTTGTTTTAAATTTGATATTATTCCTAATAACTTTTGATGTGACACCTTCTGTTTGTGTTTCAAGCTCCAGAAGTTTATCATTTGCTTCTGATAACTTTTTGATGATGAAATTATTCAGCCTTGCTGAATTTGCGTGAGACTTTTTTACACGTTGTTTATCTGCATCCCAGTCTTTCTCTAAAACATTTTGTCCAATGGTAATAAAGGTAGATTTCCGATCCTTAGTAATGCGAATAGCTAATGGAAATGTTCCGTCTTTATTCTTCTTTTGTCGTAAAACGATTTTCACTGTTGCCATAATCTTGCCTCCTCATGTTGGTTTAGTAAAAACAAAGGTACAACATAGGTACAACATTTTAACTATTAAAACAGAATCAAATGTATAAATAAATTAATATAATTATTGCAATTGTAGTCATATTGAACCATATAACAACAAATCAATTCATCTTAATTTGGGCTCATAACCCAAAGGTCATAGGTTCGAGTCCTATCCCCGCTACTAAGAAAGGCCGATGCGAAAGTGTCGGCTTTTTTGTTGTATCCTATCCACTTCGTCATACATAGGTTCGATTACAACGTTATGCATACGATTTACCATCTAAATCACGCAATTGAAAAGAGGCTGTGCAACCCCGCTGGTGTTGGGTTATTATAATATTTTCGCTTCGCTAATGAGGTTGAATCCCTCTGGGATTCTGGAATCAAAAAATTTGAATTAAAAAGTAAAGAGTTTAAATTTCATTACACACATCAATTAAAACTAAATTTATATACCGAAAGCTAGCAAGAATGCATTCATATCCCAATAGCTATCAGGGCTGCAATCTCAATTAATATATATTCACTTCCGGATTTATCTCCACACCAAATTTTTCGAAAACACTTTTTTTGATGTCTAGTGCTAACTGGTAAACTTCCTTGCCCGTTGCTCCGCCGTAGTTGACCAATACCAAAGCTTGGTCTTTGTGCGAACCGGTATTTCCAACCACTTTTCCTTTCCATCCACATTGCTCAATCATCCAACCTGCGGCTAATTTCATGTTACCGGTGGATGTCGGATAGGCGACAACGTTAGAATGCTGTTGTTTTATACTTTCAAACTGTTCAATACTTACCTCTGGATTCTTGAAAAAACTACCGGAGTTTCCTAATATCTTCGGATCGGGTAATTTACTTTGACGTATGCTGATGACGGCATCGCTTACATCTTTTACAGTAGGAGTAATAACACCACGCGCTGCCAATTCTTGCGAGATGGCTCCGTAACTTGTATTTAGTTGGGGATGTTTACTCAGTCTGAATGAAACGGAAGTAATAAAGAATTGATTCTTTAATTCATTTTTAAAAACGCTTTCGCGATATCCGAATTTGCAATCTTCGGCATTGAATTTTTGTATTTCCAAAGTCGATAAATTCATCGCTTCTAGCTCGTAAAAACAATCTTTCAACTCCACGCCATACGCTCCAATATTTTGCATGGGTCCTGCTCCGACACTACCAGGAATTAAACTTAAATTTTCAATTCCACCATACCCTTTCTCTACCGCCCACAACACAAATTGATGCCAGACTTCACCCGCTCCTACTTTCACAAAAATTGATTCATCGTCTTCTTTAAAAATTTCAATGCCCTTCAATCGATTCAACAAAACAATTCCTTTCACCGATTGGGTAAATAAAATATTACTGCCTCCTCCTAATATCAACTTCGATTCGTTCTTCAATGATTCATCTTGTAGTACATCACGAAGTTCATCCACCGTTTCGATGGTTAACAACCCATCGGCATTCACATCAATTCCAAATGTATTGTAGGGCTGAAGAGAACTGTTTTCTTTTTTAATCATGGTAGATGGAATCACAATTGCAATGGCTTCTAAACTAAATTCAAAATTAATAATTATACTTTGCCTCCCATCGCAACTTCAGAAAGTTACGAATTTCTTTTTCTCGCGCATTATCACTCGGCTCGTAGAACTTCATTCCTTTCAATTGATCGGGCAAATACTCTTGCTTCGAAAAATTCATTTCGAAATCGTGCGCATAACGGTATCCAGTACCGTAATCTAAATCTTTCATCAGCTTTGTAGACGCATTTCTCAAGTGCAATGGAACTGGGGCGTCTCCATGTTCCTTCACCGCCTTCTGCGCACTCTTTAATGCCATGTAACTAGCATTGCTTTTTGCAGATGTTGCCAAATAGGTTACAGCATGAGCGAGGTTGATGGTACACTCGGGATATCCAATCATTTCCACGGCTTGAAAACAAGACAATGCTATGAGCAAGGCATTGGGATTGGCATTTCCGATATCTTCAGAAGCTAATATCACCATTCTTCGTGCAATAAACTTAGGATCTTCTCCACCTTCTACCATGCGCGCTAACCAATACAGAGCTGCATTGGGATCGGAGCCACGAATGGATTTAATGAATGCAGAAATAATATCGTAATGTTGTTCACCGCCTTTGTCATAAGCAGCTATTCGTTGTTGTGCAATGCGCATCACCATTTCATCGTTAATGATGACAGGATCTTCGGTTGAAAAATTAATAACGAGTTCCAATAAATTTAACAGCTTACGGGCATCGCCTCCAGAGAGTCCGTACAAAGCGGTTTTCTCTTTGATTTCTACTTTTCTCTTTTTTAAAAATTCATCTTTTTTAAGAGCGCGTTCAACCAACAAATCCAAATCTTCTTCACGTAGCGTTTCTAAAATATAAACTTGACTCCTCGATAATAATGGTCGAATCACTTCAAAAGATGGATTTTCGGTGGTAGCTCCAATCAAAGTAATGATGCCTTGCTCCACAGCGGCCAATAAAGAATCTTGCTGCGATTTATTGAAACGATGAATCTCATCAATGAATAAAACCGATTTTCCTTTTTCTTTTGCACTCGCAATCACATCGCGAATATCTTTCACGCCTGCATTAATCGCACTCAAGGAAAACATGGGTAAGCCTAAATCTTTTGCTAAGATGGATGCCAACGTTGTTTTACCGGTACCCGGGGGACCCCAAAAAATAATAGAAGGTAAATTTCCGCTAGCTGAAAGTCGCTTCAAAACACCATCGTCGCCTGTTAAATGCTTTTGTCCAACAACATCATTTATCGTGACGGGACGCATGCGTTCGGCGAGAGGTATCGCATCATTCATCATGGAAGACTGCTGTCTTTGGCAATGCCCTTAATGGTAAACTCAACACGATTATTGGTCTCATGGTCCTCTTCAATACACAAAATTCCGTTGACGCACTTATTCAACAATTTCGTTTCGCCATATCCTTTTGCGGTAAGTCGAGAAGCTTTTACTCCTTGACTCACCAAATAGGAAACCACTAACTCTGCACGTTGTTGTGTTAGGTAAATATTATCTGCATCACTACCTCTTGAATCGGTATAGGAGCCGAACTCCACACTCACTCTTGGATTGTCATTTAAGAAAGTCAACAATCGTTGCATGGCTTCACCCGAAGTCAATTTCAATTCAAACGTTTTCTTCTTAAAACTGATTCCTTGCCAAATGGTAGGTTTATCTAAAATGATTTTACGGAGTTCGATGGGATGATCCAACACTTCGGAAAATTTAATTCCTACTGTACTTACTTCTGAATTGATTAAATAATAATCAGGATGATCAATGGTAAACTTATAACTTCTTTCTGGATGCAATTCCAATTTTAATCCGCCAACTGAATTTGTAGAATAGGCTTTTAACAATTTTCCTTTTGAAAATACTTTAACTTCTGCATTTGCAATCGAGGCTTTAGACTTACCATCTGTCACCTTCACCGCAAGAATTAACTGAGGAGGATGTTTTTCAAAACTGTAAATTTTATCTACCAATCCATTTCGAGAGGAAGAGAAATATCCATTCACACCAGTGGAATCCATAATAAAACTAAAATCGTCATGCGATGAATTGATTGGCGCGCCTAAATTCACGGGCACATCCCAACTCCCATTCAAGTAATTTGACTCATAGATATCGAGTCCTCCCACTCCGGTATGACCATCAGAAGAAAAATAAAGAATAGAATCTGTAAACATAAATGGAAACAACTCATTCCCTTCTGTATTCACCTTTGGACCTAAGTTAATTGGACTACTCCATCTTTCTCCACCCTCCCAATTAACCATATACAAATCGGATCCTCCATAACCCCAAGGCATATCCGAAGAAAAAATAATAGACGTACCTGATGCATTTAAGGCAGGATGTCCAATAGAAAATTCATCACTATTAAAATACATAGGGCCTTTCACGATCCACTCTCCATCCTTTGCATCTGCGCGGAAGATTTTTAGCACATTAACATTCTTACTATTCTTTTCGGCACGGTTACTCACATAATTATTTCGAGTGAAATACATCGTAGAAAAATCTTTCGAAAACACGACAGGGCCTTCATTAAACTTACCATTCACTTCGCCTCGCAAAGGTTCTGGTTCCATCCAATTCCCACGATCTGTTTTCTTGATATAGAACAAATCCAAAAACCGTTTTCCAGTTCCATCGGAAGTAGTTTTACTCAATCCTTTCTCCATACGATCAGAAAGAAAAACGATGCCTTGACGATAAAATGCAGGACTAAAAAAATTATCACTGGGGGTATTAAACTTCAACACCGATACGGTGTAAAGCGTAGTGTCCTTATAAAATTCCGAAATACTATCACACGATTCCAACATGCGCTGTGCACGAAAATCGGTTTTATTTAAATCAATGTATTCAGTTAAACTTTTCTTAGCGCCCTCATAATTTCCATTCTTCATCATGGCCTCTGCAATAAAGAGTCCCCACTCTACTTTTGGATTAGGAAGTTTCAATGCCCGTTGGTACCAAAACTCAGTTTTCACTGGATTCCCCATTTGGCGATAACAGTCGGCAATATTAATGATGGCATCACGATCTGCTTTTTTACCAAGCACATATTCGTATTCCTTAGCCGCTGAGGCGTAGGCAAACTGCTCATAATATTCGTTAGCCGTTCTTAAATGCACGCTTACACAACCATGCAGTGCAGCGATGCATGCCAATATAAAAAATTGATAGAAGACCTTAGTATGTCTCATTAGAAGTAGCGCGGTGATTTCATTTTAGTAACTGCAAAGCCAAAATCATAACCAATCATGATTTCATGTGAACCCGAATTATAATTTCCCAACTCTCCAAGTGTATAATCATAAGAATATCCAAATCTGAATTTTCGGCTAATCTGATACTCTAGTAAAACAACAATGGCCTCTTGAGAACGATAAGAAGCACCGATCCAAAAAATATCATTGATCAACATATTCAAATTTACATCAAACTGTACGGGAGCATTTGCTTCGTAACGAACCAATGCCGAAGGCTTAAATTTAATTTCACCTTCTGTTTCGATCACCCCTCCTACCGTAGCAAAAAAACGTCGCGATTGCTTATGCACGGGAACGCTTGATTCAAGAGATGCGCTTTCATTTGGATTATAACTTACAAGAAATGGAGCGGATAGTCCCGCATAGAATAACTCTCGATAATAATACGCACCTAAACCTGCATTGGGAAGAAGATTACTAAATGTATTAAATTCAAAAACTTTATCTCCTGGATCCCAATAAGTCAACTTCACGACTTCAGAACTAAAATTACTTACGCCTGCTTGCAGCCCTACGCTTAATTTACCCATTCCCATAGGAACATGATAAGAAAGCATACTATATAAATCAGTCTGTTTAGTTACTCCAATTTTATCTTGTTGCAACAATGCACCCAGACCTAATTTCTTTTTCTTCAATAAACCATGTACAGAACCACTGTACGTTACCGGTGCACCTTCCATGCCCACCCACTGCTTACGATAAAGTAATGTAGTACTTACATATTCCTTACTTCCCGCATAAGCAGGATTTAGCAACAAACCATTAAACATATAATGACTCATCAACGGGCTTTGCTGTGCATAAAGTTGGATGCAAACAAAGGATGCTATGCAGAATAAAATAATCTTTTTCATCGTCTCAAGTCCAAATAAGAATTATATATTCTACTGATGTACTTCGCTTTTACAATTACGAAATACGTACCATCCACTAAGGGTTCTCCATTGTCATTGATACCAATCCAATCGTTACGATAACTTTTTTGAGTAAAGACCACTTGACCCCAGCGATTATAAATAATGATTTCATTATCGGGATATTCTTCTAATCCTTTAATCACTAAATAATCATTATTGCCATCAAAATTGGGAGAGAATGCGGTGGGTAATTCAATGCGAGGTAAACAATCAAGAGTATCTCTTTTTGTGATGGTCACTACCACTGAATCTCTACAAGATCCATTCACTACCGTCCAAAGGAAAGTGTTTAACCCATTACTTAATCCAGTCACAAGTGTTGATGCTTTTGAAGTGTCAGCCACAAGAGTTCCTGGACTCAATGCAGTCCAATATCCATAACCAAACTCTGGTCGAGTGGCATTTAAATTCACTTCTTGTCCACACACCTTACGATCAATTCCACCAATAGCTTCAATGGCTGTTGCACTGGTAACAATCACTTCACTCGTGCTTGAGCAGAGTCCGTCAGTAATGGTCCATGACAAGATATTATCTCCTACACCTAAATTAGAAATAGTAGAAGTAGCCGAAGCAGAATCCGAAAAAACAATTACACTATCCGATGAAACCACTTGCCAAAATCCGATTCCAATGGTCGGATTATTTGCAGAAAGAGTAGCTATACTTTGTCCACAGACAATGAGATCAGGGCCCGCATCAGAAATCAACTGCGGAGGTTGTGTTAAGGTATATGTTTTACTGGTTGTACAATTTCGTGCATCTGTGATAAAGACGGTATAAACACTGGCAGAAAGATTCAACAAGTTTTGAGAGATTGCACCATTACTCCACACAAAAGCGTAAGGAGCTGTGCCACCCGTAACGCTTAAGAACAATTCACCATCTGTCAGTCCAAAACAACTTACATTGTAAGGAGGATTATTTTGTGTAATCACAGCATTCACAACAAATGGTGCAGGCTCTGTAATGGTAATGGTACTAATCACGACGCATCCGGCAGCATCAGTAACGGTAAGCGTATACGAGCCTGCCACTAATCCAGTCAAATTGGGTACAGTATCAGGCAAGTTAATCCAAGCATACGTTAATGGTAAAGAAACACCAGAAGCAACTACATTGATAGATCCATCAGAACCACCATTACATGCAACATTTACTGAATTAATACTTTGGATAGTCGGACCCGTTAGGTTACTAATATTTGCTATTGAACTTGCCGAACACCCTTTAAAATCAGTCACGGTAACGGTATAACTTCCTGCTACCAAATTAAAAATAGTATCGGCTACGCTTGCATTCGACCATAAATAATTATAGCCAGGTACACCACCGCTGGCAGCCACTGAAACAAAACCATTGGATTGTCCACAAGCTGCATTTTGCAAAAAAGGGAAAGAAATTTGTAAAGGACTTGGTTGACTTACGGTATACGTTTGTGTTGATGTACAACCTCTATCGTCTGTTACAATTACGGTATAGGATCCAGCAACTAAAGAATCAACATCTTGGGTTGTTTGACTGGTATTGATCCACGTGTACAAATAAGGCGAGACTCCACCCGTAACATCCAAATCAATAAAACCATCATCACCACCATTACAATCGACACTATCAATCGCCAGCAATGCAATTACGGGGATTCCTGTATTGGTAATAGAAATGCTCGTATCAAAAGTACAAGTTGCACCATCGGTAACAGTAACAGTATAAGTGCCGGTATTAATAGATGAAATATTTGAAGATCCATTTCCATTCGACCATAAATAGGAATAATTAGGAGTACCACCGGATGCAATTGCCGTTATAATTCCATTCACTAAATCACAACTTGGAGCGGTTACAGTAAATGATACTTGAATCGAATTAGGCTGGGTGATGGTATCTGTGAATGTGGAAATGCAATTATTATCATCGGTTACGGTGAGAGTATAAATTCCAGAAGGAGCATTTGTTAAATCTTGATTAGTGGTTCCATCGCTCCACAAATAATCAAATGGGAAACTTCCAAATAATACATCAATGTCGATACCACCATCACTGCTGCTTGGACAAGTAACAGGTGTCATGCTTACTAAATCAACCACGGGACCGTTTTGATTATTAACGATAATCGTTTGTTGTAGCGTACAAAGATTAAAATCAGTAACAGTAACGGTATACGAACTTGCGGCAAGATTTTGAATAGAATCAATGGTAGCGCCAGTTGACCATAAATATTGATAGCCAGGTGAACCACCATTCACCACGATTAAAATAGATCCGTTGGAACTTCCACAACTTGCATCAACAACAGTAGGCACTAATGTGAGTTGAGAAGGTTCATTCACAAACACTCCCAATGTATCTTTACATCCAGCACTATCTGTTACAATGAGTGAATAAGTTCCAGAAATAACACCTGAAATATTTTGAGTAGTTTGACCAGAAGACCATGCAAACGACAATGCGCCAGTGCCACCCGCAATATTCACGGTAACTCCACCGGTTGATCCTCCAAAGCAATTTACATTGGTCACTTGATTGGTAGTTGCGCTAGGTGCTGCTACAGAAACAACATTGACAGAGGACGAACTGGTGCAAAGATTTTGATCCGTTACTGTCACCGTATATGTTCCAAATGCGAGAGATATTATAGTAGATGTGGTAGCTGCATTCGACCATAAATAACTTAAAGTTCCTGTACCTCCACTAGCTAGTACAGTGGCAGAACCGTTAACTTGTCCACAGAAAGCAGGAGTTGAAGACATTTGTAAAGCAATCTGAGTGGGTTGCGACAAATTAAAAGATTGTGTTGTCGAACATCCGAGTCCATCACTAACGGTAACTGTATACGTCCCTGCTGTCAGAGTATCTGCTGTTAATCCATTATCTCCATTTGACCAAAGTATTACATAAGGAGTTTGCCCAGAGGTAATCGTAATAGTTAAACTTCCATTATTTCCACCAAAGCAACTTGGTAAAGTTTGATTTTGCAACTGAATAATAGGAGCCCCAGAATTGGAAACATTCACAGAATCGACACGGGAACAGTTTAAACTATCAGTGATTGTAACCGAATAATTTCCAGCTAACAAATTCGAAATAGTACTTGTTGTTGCTCCTGTTTCCCAAATTAATGTATAAGGAGAAACACCTCCAATTGGTGTGACCGTTGCGCTACCGTTTGGCTGATTACAAGTTGCTTGCTGTGTAGTAAAGTTAGCTACTAAAACAGGATTTTGATTGATCGTAACTGTTAATTGAGAAGTACAACCACCAAAATCAGTTACTGTTACCGTATACGTTCCTGCACTTAAGGCCAATCGATCTTCATTGGTATTTCCATCGTTCCATAAAATCGAATACGGCGTTGTTCCTCCACTGATGGTTATAAAAATTCTTCCTGTATTCGCACCGAAACAGCGTACATGACGTAACGAATCCAATTGTATAGAAGGTCCGGGAAACGCGCCTATTGTATACGTTAATACGGTATCACATAAATTTACATCTGAGATGGTGACTGTATATGTTCCAGGTATTACGTTTGAAAGTGTATCACTTGTAACACCTGTATTCCACAAATAACTATAACCTGGAGTAGCACCTCCAACTGTTACCACAATACTACCATTTGCAATTCCGCAAGAAGCATTTGTGATCACAGTAGATACCGTAAATTCATCGGGTTCAATAATTAAAAAATCAAGGGAGTCAGAACAAAGTGCACTATCCGTAACGATGACTGTATAGGTTCCTGCAATCAATCCTGTGATATCTTGAGTAGTACTTCCATTCGACCAATTATAGGTGTAAGGCAAAGAACCTCCTACCACACTAATATCTAAACTTCCACTGGCATCACCGTAACAAATTACATCTGTTTGATTTACTAATGTGATCACTGGTCCATTCGCTAGTGTAACTACAGCATTTCTGCGTCTTGTACAACCGTTAAAATCAGTAACCGTAATAGTATAAGTTCCTGCAGTAAGATTGACAATAGTTTGTGTAGTTTGTCCATTACTCCAAAGAAAAGTATAAGGACTAACGCCTCCACTTGGATTTACAGTAGCTTGCCCATTCGCTTGTCCACAGAAAGAAGGTTGTGTGGTTACTGGAGCAGCTAAAAATGTGGGTTGTGTAATCGTGTAGGATTGTGAAACTGTACACGCTGCGGCATCAGTAATTGTTACTGTATAGTTTCCTGTTTTCAAATTACTAATAGATGATGTAGTTCCGCCGTTCGACCATAAATAGGTTAACGTTGGGGTTCCTCCACTTGCAAAAACAGTAATGACTCCATTACTATCTCCATTACATAATACGTTTGTAATTTGTGAACTATCGATAACGGGAGCAGTTGATGCGGCAATTACTGTTGAAAAAACTCTTGTACAAACGTTGAAATCTGTAACAGTTACTGTGTAAGTACCTGCTGCAATGGATGAGATTGTATTTGTTGTAATTCCGTTCGACCACAAATAACTATAACCAGGGATACCTCCTGTTGTATTAGCTTGAGAAGAACCATTCGCTAACCCACAACTAGCATCTACATTTGTAAATGTTGTTTGAATTAACGTCGGTTCACTTAGTGTAAATGATCCAGAAGTTGTACAGGAATTTTGATCAGTAACAGTTACAGAATAGGTTCCGATTACTAATGAACTAATGTTTTGTGTGATAGCTCCATTGCTCCATAAAAAAGTATATGTTGGAGTTCCTCCAGTGACGGTAATCGTAATAGCACCATCAGTGCCTCCATTACATGTGACACTGTCTACCACGGAGCTATTAATTGTTGGCAATGAACCGGAGGATACAATTCCAACCGATTGTCGTGTGCAACCGTTAGCATCAGTAACGGTAACCGTATACGAATTTGCAGCAAGACCTGTTATTGTCGTAGTGGAAGCTCCAGTGCTCCATAAATAGGTCAACGTACCTGTTCCTCCCGAAGCAGAAACCGTAGCGGTACCATTTGATAATCCACAATTAGTAGTTGTTGTAGAAACAGAAGATGAAATGGCAGTAGGTTGACCCACTACTACCGCACGTTGACGCGTACAGGAATTAAAATCTGTAATGGTTACCGTGTAAGTACCCGCAATCAATCCGGTGGGATCTTGTGCTGTTGTACCATTACTCCAGAGATAAGTATAGGTGGGAGTACCGCCAAAAACAGTCAAATTAATGCTTCCATCACTTCCTCCATTACACAACGGCTGAGTAACGTTTGCACTCGCTGAAATTATATTAGGTTGGGTCAAAGTAAATGAGGCAGTGCCCGTACATGAATTCCCATCTGTAATTGTTACGGTATATGTGCCAGCAACTACCCCTGAAAGATCTTGGGAAGTTGCCCCATTACTCCACAAATAAGAATAAACAAAATTTCCACCTGTTGGAGTTAAATCAATACTACCATTGGTACCTGCATTACATGTTGGCGAAGTTAAAGCAGCAGTACCCGCAACTTGAGCAGCTTGCGTAACGGTATAGCTAGCTGAAACGCTACAGCTATTAATGTCAGTTACCGTCACCGTATAAATACCGGCTATTAAAGTTGATATATCCTCACTACTGCTACCAGTACTCCAGGAGTAGGTATAGGTAGGAGTTCCACCACTAATGGTAATATTGAGACTACCATTATTGCCTCCAAAACAAGAGACGGGTGTATTCACCACATTACTGATGATGGGCGCATTGGTAGAAGTAACGATCGCATTCTGTATCACAGTACATCCGTTGGCATCACTAACGGTAACCGTATACGTTCCGGCAGGAATAGCAGTAATAGTTTGCGTGATAGCTCCCGTATTCCACAAATAAGTATGATTGGGAGTTCCGCCTCCTGGAGTTACCGTGGCTGAACCGGTACTTACACCACATCCCGATTGCGTAGTGGAGGTAGAAGCAGTAAGTATGGGAGGTTGTGAAACGACAAAATTTTGTGAGCGCGTACAACTATTTAAATCAGTAACGGTAACCGTATACGTTCCGGCAATTAGTCCAGTGGGATCTTGATTCGTAGCACCATTACTCCACAAGTAGGTGTACGTGGGTGTACCTCCACTAACGGTGAGGTCTATACTACCTGTTGCATCACCATTGCATAATGCACTACTTGAAGTTGCAGATAAGGTAATGATAGTAGGTTGTGTTACTACAAATGAATTTGTATTTACACAAAAATTCTGGTCAGTAACCGTAACTGTGAAAGTGCCGGCAATCAAACCACTAATATCTTGAGTATTTGCTCCATTGCTCCATGAATAAGAATATGTAGGAGTTCCTCCTGTTACCGTAATGTCTAAACTTCCATTGTTTCCTCCGAAACATGAAACGGGCGTGTTGGTTACAATTGAGGATTGCGGCGCCCCTGAATTTCCAATGGCTACAGAAAAAGATCGCGTACAAGAAGCTTGATCGGTAACAGTGACGGTATATGTTCCAGCAGCTAATCCAGAAATTACTTGCGATGAAGAACCTGTATTCCACAAATAAGTATATCCAGGAGTTCCGCCGCCTGCTATAACAGTTACGGATCCATTCGCTGCATTACAAGTTCCATTGACTGGAAAAAAAGTAGTGGTAATGATGGTTGCCTGCGTAACAATTGCACTTGTTGTTGCGGTGCAACTATTTGCATCTGTAACGGTAACAGTATAAGTTCCCGCAATTAATCCGCTGGGGTCTTCTCCAGTAAATCCATTGCTCCAATTGTAAGTATAGTTCGCAGTTCCTCCTGTTATAGTTAAGTTGATAGATCCATTGTTTCCACCAAAACATGTAATTGATGTTGTTGCTGTAGAAAGTCCAATGGTAGCAGTAGGTTGAGTAACCGTTGCAGATGTTGTTGCCGTACAAAAATTAGCATCACTAACGGTAACCGTATACGTTCCAGCAATTAATCCACTGGGATCTTCTCCTGTAAATCCATTGCTCCAACTGTAAGTATAGCCCGCTGTTCCTCCTGTTACCGTAAGGTTGATGGATCCATTGTTACCACCAAAGCAAGTGATCGAAGTTGTTGTAGTGGAAAGTCCAATAGCTGATGCAGGCTGAGTTATAATTGCAGATGTTGTTGCCGTGCAAAGATTCGCATCACTAACGGTAACCGTATACGTTCCGGCAATTAATCCTGTTGGATCTTCTCCAGTGAATCCATTGCTCCAATTGTAAGTATAGCCCGCTGTTCCACCTGTTACGGTTAGGTTGATGGACCCTGTGTTTCCACCAAAGCACGCTACTGATGTGGTGGTGGTAGAAAGTCCAATGGCCGCTGCAGGTTGAGTTACTATTGCAGATGTTGTCGCAGTACAACCATTTGCATCACTAACGGTAACCGTATACGTTCCAGCAATTAATCCACTAGGATCTTCTCCTGTAAATCCATTGTTCCAATTATAAATATAACCTGGCGTGCCACCTGTTACCGTTAGGTCGATGGATCCGTTGTTTCCACCAAAGCAGGCTACTGATGTTGTAGTGGTGGAAAGTCCAATGGCCGCTGCAGGTTGAGTTACTATTGCTGATGTAATTTCAGAACAAAGATTAGCATCACTAACGGTAACCGTATACGTTCCCGCAATCAATCCTATTGGATCTTCTCCTGAAAATCCATTACTCCAATTATAAGAATAGCCTCCAGTTCCTCCCGTTACGGTTAGGTTGATGGATCCAGTGTTTCCACCAAAGCAGGCTACAGGTGTGGTTGAAGTAGTTAGTCCAATAGCCGCTGCAGGTTGAGTAATGACAGCACTTGTAGTTTCGGTACATCCACTACCATCACTAACGGTAACCGTATACGTTCCGGCAATTAATCCAGATAAATCTTGTGTTACTCCTCCATTCGACCAAGCATACGTATGAACTGGAGTACCACCCAACACAATCAAATCAATACTGCCTGTTGCATCTCCATTACAGAGCACATCCACTTGTGTGGTTGATAATTGCAACGAAGGAACTTCGTTAACGGTGTAAGAATTTGTAGCTGTGCATAAATTTGCATCCGTCACCGTTACTGTATAATTACCTGCTACAATGCCATCAATATCTTCGGTAACACTTCCATTCGACCAAGCATACGAATAATTTAAAACGCCGCCGGTTACAGAAATAAATACACCACCATCTCCAACACCACCACAACTATCAACGTGTAAACTATCCTGAATAATATTTAAAGGTGCGGGCTGAGTCAATGTTACGGATCCTGTTTGAATATCACCCAAAAGGTCAGTTACGGTTACTGTATATGTACCTGCACCTACTCCTGATAAATCTTCAGTTAGAGCACCTGTAGACCAGATATAGATATAAGGGGGTGTACCATTTGAAGGTGTTAAATCAATAGTTCCATCGGTACTTCCATCACAGCTTACGTTAAATCCATTGTAGTTAGACAATGTAAAATTCAAAATCAACACCAAAGGATTCTCTGGTTTTTCAGTTGATGTATTTACCTTCTTGGGAGTAAGCACATTCCCGAAAAGAGATAACGTGGTCAAGGTCGTACACAAAACGACCAAGAGCCAAACTTTTAGGACAAATCCGTAATTATTTTGCTTCATCAGCAATAGAAAGTAATTATAAATTATAGTAAGAATATAAGATACAAAAGTAAGGAAAAGAAAGGGAAATATCTCTACGAAATTAAGCTTTGCAACCAAGCAGGTGACAAACCGATTCCCAAAGAAATAATCGCCGTTAAAATGAGTAAAACATAATGTTTTGGTAATAATATTGGAAGTTCTTCATCTGCGATTGGATTCGTTTTAAACAAAGCAAAAATCACTTTGAAATAATAATAAACACCAATCAAAGAAGACAGAACTGCTATGAGAACCAGCCAAGTATAACCTCCCATCAAAGCTCCGTAGAAAAGATAATATTTAGCAAAAAATCCAGCTACGGGTGGAATTCCTGCTAATGAGAACATAATTAAACTTAGAAAAATGGCCACTTTAGGTTGTCTTTTACCTAGACCATTCAATCCAGAAATACTTTCATCTCCATTAACACTCATGGCATGCAAACAAGCAAAAGCACCTAAACTTCCGATACTATAGGCAATGGTATAGAGAAAAATTGATCCTGCAGATACTTCATTCATAGCTGCAATCGCCATCATCATATAACCAGCGTGGGCAATTGAAGAGTAAGCCAACATGCGTTTAAAACTCGTTTGAAACACAGCCATTATGTTTCCCAAAAGCATCGTAATGGCTGATAATACAGCTACTACAGGAATCCAAGTATCGGCTAAAGAAATAAAGCAAGTGGAAAATAATCGATAAAAAGCAGCAAATGCAGCTGTTTTTACTACGGTTGCCATAAACATCGTTACTAACGTTGGCGACCCTTCGTAAACATCGGGCGCCCAGAAATGAAACGGTGCCGCTGAAACTTTAAACAATAATCCTACTAAGATTAATAAAACACCCGTTTTGACCATCAAAGGAGAATTGGCCCCTTTTGCTAAAGCATCATGGATTCCTTGTAAATTAAAAGTAGCGGTTGCTCCATAAATCAGTGCGATGCCAAACAACAAAAATCCAGTTGCAAATGCGCCCATCAGGAAGTATTTTAAGCCTGCTTCATTCGAACGCAAATCACTTTTATTTGAAGCGGCAAGAACATACAATGAAATAGATAAAATTTCAAGTCCGATAAAGAATAAAGTTAAATCAGAAAAAGAAATCATCGCAATAGCACCTGACAAACAAAATAAAATGAGAGCGGCGTGTTCACCTTTCGTATGTGAATCCTGAAAATACTCTTGACCAATTAACATCCATAGCAAGGTAATAAAGATCACGGCTCCTGTAAATGCTAAAGCATAATTATTAAAATAAGCCATGTCATTAAAATATCGGATATCGGTATTCCAATCCATGCAAACTGTTGCGAGAGCAATAAACAATCCGGTGACAATGATAGGAACGAGTAGCTTTTTATAACGCAGCACATCAGCCATCATTGCAACAACACCAAGAATAGATATAATAATTAATGCCTTCATAATTAATTGACGCCTTGCAAATTCAATACTATTTCTTCGAGTGCAGGTTGAGCAATTGATAAAATTGGTTTTGGATACACTCCACAAACAATAATCAACGCTGCAATTATGATTAATACAATTTTTTCACTTTTCGCTAAGCCTGTAAATTCTACACCTCGTTCGTGCACTTCTCCCAACATTACTTTTTGATACGCTCTAAACATATACACCGCACCTAAAATTACCGTGAGTCCACAAATGGCAGCTAACCACGCATTGTAAGAATAAACACCCATCAACAATAAAAATTCACCTACGAATCCATTGGTAAGAGGTAAAGCCACCGATCCCAATAACACAATAATGAATAAGATAGAGAACAACGGAGAGTTGTTTGCTAATCCACCTAAGCTATCCATTTGGCGAGTTTTCATTCGGCGCTGAATGATGTCGGCAATAAAAAACAATCCAACTACATTGATACCATGCGCCAACATTTGCACTACACTTCCTTGCAAACCCTGAATACTTAAGGAGAATACACCCGCAGTAATTAATCCAACGTGAGCGATAGAAGAATAAGCAATAAGTCGCTTAAAATCTTTTTGATAGATAGCAATTACAGAAGCATACACAATACTGATCGCACAAAGTATCATTACGAAATTTCCCCACTCTGCAATTCCTAAAGGCAAGATGGGAAGCATCCAACGAATGATTCCATAGATACCCATCTTCAACATAATTCCCGACAACAACATCGAACCTTGAGCAGGTGCATCTGTATAGGTATCGGGCTGCCAAGTATGAAATGGAAATACTGGAATTTTTATAGCAAATGCCAAGAAGAAACACCAGAAGATATAGCCTTGCATTTCGGCTGTTAACGATGCTTGATACAACGCATCAATTGAAAAACTGTGCGGTGCGGGAGTTTGCAAATAAACGAAAATCAAACCGAGCAACATGAGCAAAGACCCCGCTAATGTGTAGATAAAGAATTTTAAGGTGATGCGTATGCGTTCTTCTCCACCCCACATCAAACAAATAAACCAAATAGGAATTAATGCCAACTCCCAGAACACATAAAATAAAAATCCATCCAATGCAGAGAATACACCTATTAAAGCAAATTGCATCAACAGAATTAATCCATAAAATGCAGCTGGGTTGGAATAATTATTTCGGAAAGAAGAAAGTATAATTAATGGAATTAAAATATTCGTAAGCGCAACTAAGAGAATGCTGATTCCATCTAACCCTACTTGCAATGAAATTCCCAACGTAGGAACCCATTCGAAATTGGCTGCAAGCACATCGGTGCCTTGCGTTAAAAATAAAGTAAATGCATATGCAGTTAATCCCAACTGAATGAGTGAGGAGATGAACGAATACATTTTCGCATTATCGCGCGGCAAAATTAATGTGCCCAATGCAGCGAGTAAAGGAAAGAAGATTAATACCAGTGTTAACATACTCCTTAGTATACAATCAGAGTTAATAATAGAATTGCAATAATACCCACCACCATGCTGAATACATAGCCGCCAATATTTCCAGTTTGTGCAAAGCGCAGTACTCCGCTTAATCCTTGCAAGGCCGGACCGGTTCCGTTCACGATTTTATCGATGAATCCTTTTTCAATATACGTACTAAAGAATCCCGACATATAATCAAGAGGACGTGTGATTAAGGTATTGTAAATTTCATCTACATAATACTTGTTGGTTAAAAGCTTGGGAATACCTGCAGGAAGTTCTTTATCCTCTTCAGGTAATTGTCCACGCTTCACATAAGTATGATACGTGGCATAGATGATAATAATTAATAGGACAATAGATACAGCAATCATCGTGTACTCGAAAGTATGTGATGGATGATGTGCTATCGACTTCCAAATGATGGGTTGCAAAAATTCTTTTAAGAGATGTGGTGCATGAAATATTTCAGGCATTCCAATGAATCCACCAATCGATGAAAGTACGGCTAAAACCATCAATGGAATCGTCATGCTATACGGCGACTCATGTAAATGTGTTTTTTGATGTTCTGTCCCTCTGAAATTTCCATAAAACACCAACCAATACAAACGGAACATATACACCGCCGTTAGTACGGAAGTAACCGAGAGCAATGCAAACATGGGTAATGAATAACCATGTGTCACTGCTAAGATTTCATCTTTGGAAAAGAATCCAGCTAAAGGCGGAATACCTGCAATGGCTAAAGTACCAATCAAGAATGTAAGATGTGTAATGGGAAGTTTTCCTTTCAATGCACCCATGCGGCGAATATCTTGTTCTCCGCTCATCGCATGAATTACTGATCCTGCTCCTAAGAAAAGAAGTGCTTTAAAGAATGCATGCGTGATGACGTGAAATAAAGCCGTATCATACGCTCCTACTCCTAGTGCAACGAACATATATCCGAGCTGACTTACTGTAGAGTACGCCAACACTTTTTTAATATCATTTTGTTTGAGTCCGATAGTGGCTGCAAAAAATGCGGTAACTAATCCTACGATGGCTACTATCTCCGAAGCATACGGAGAAAGTGCGAATAACACATTTGAACGTACCACCATATAAATACCTGCAGTAACCATGGTAGCAGCGTGGATCAATGCAGAAACTGGAGTAGGACCTGCCATCGCATCGGGTAACCAAGTATACAACGGAAGCTGTGCGCTTTTTCCAATGGCTCCAATAAATAACAAGATACAAATGGCAGTGATGGTAGGATCGTTGCTACTAAACTGCTTTGCACCTTCAAATACTTCTTTAAAACTAACCGATCCGAATGTCATGAAGATTAAAAATACGCCGAGTAAAAATCCTAAATCACCAATACGATTCATGATGAAAGCTTTTTTCGCAGCATTGTTATACTCGGTATTCTTAAACCAAAATCCAATCAACAAATAAGAACATAATCCTACACCTTCCCAACCTGCGAACATCACAATGTAATTTGATCCCATCACCAATAAAAGCATGAAGAAGATAAATAAATTTAGGTAAGAAAAGAAGCGAGAATGATCAGTTTCATGATGCATATAACCGATCGAATAAATATGAATTAAAAATCCAACTCCTGTAACCACCAATAACATGATGGCAGAAAGTTGATCAATTAAAAATGCGAAATCAATATTCAAACTTCCTGCAGAAATCCAATTAAAGAGCACAATTCTTTCTGGAACAAAATTATCCATTTGTACTTCTTTAAATACTCCTAATGAAATTAAGAACGACAGAAATACCGCTGCGCTAGCGATACCTCCACTCCATTGAATGGACAATCGCTTGTTCAGAATCCCGATGAGGATAAATCCTACAAGAGGAAGAATTGGAATAAGCCAGATAAATTGATGCATCGTTTATATTGGTGACGTGGTCAGTACTACCACTTCAATTTATTCATTTCTTTAATATCTACTGTACGTAGATTGTTATAGATCATTACTAAGATGGCAAGTCCAACCGCTACTTCTGCTGCAGCCACCGCCATGATGAAGAATACCATTACTTGTCCGCCAGCTTCTCCGTGAAGTGTTGAAAAAGCCGTCAACAATAAATTCACGGCATTCAACATTAATTCAATGCACATAAATACAATGATAGCATTTCGACGAAAGAGTACGCCCATCACACCAATGGTGAAAAGGATGACTGATAAGCCAAGGTAGTACTCTATCGGAACAACACTAAGTATTGAATTCATGTCGTAATTTTTATGATTCAGTATTCTTTTTTCCAATCATTACAGCACCTACCATAGCAGCAAGCAATAAGATGGACGTTAACTCAAATGGCAATACGTAATCGCCGTATAATTTTTTTCCTAACACGGCTACTGTACCTACTTCGTTTTGTGAAACCTGAGTAGGTAATATATTTCCAGTATCGGTAACTGTACTAACCATTACTAATAATAAAGTACCCGCGACAATCGTAGCAGCAGCTTTTACTAAATTCGTTTTATGAGGTTCTAACTCCTTATTTAGATTGATGAACATCAACGTAAATAAGAAGAGCACCATGATAGCACCCGCGTACACGATGATGTGCACAGCAAAAAGAAATTGTGCATTCAATAATAAATAATGACCGCCAATCGTAAAGAAGCAAAAGATAAGATACAAGACACTGTGTACCGGCTTTCTCGATAAAACCACCATCAGTGCGCTAAACACCGATAGGGTTGCAAGAATCATGAAGGGTAAATTTTGATTCAACATGTACGTTATTGAGCGGGTGGCGAAATTAATACTTTCTTTGGCATCAGAAAAGAATCTTAGTCTGTCCTATGCGCATTCGTTCTTTTACTGATATCTATTCGAGCGTCGTTACTCACTCCCTCTACTAACTTATCTTTTCCGAATATGAAATTAGCTCTATTCAAACCAGATGGCAGAATCCTGTCAGTCAAGAAGATGGCTTCCTTTGGACAAGCTTCCTCGCACAATCCACAGAAAATACAACGCAGCATATTAATCTCATATACGGCTGCATATTTTTCTTCGCGATATAAATTTTCTTCTCCCTTTTTTCGCTCTGCTGCGGTCATCGTGATGGCTTCGGCAGGGCAAGCTACAGCACAAAGTCCGCAAGCAGTGCAATTCTCACGACCTTGCTCATCACGTTTTAAAACATGCAAGCCTCGGTAAATTGGAGCAACCGGTCTTGTTTCTTCTGGATATTTTATAGTAGCTCGCTTCTTAAACAGATGTTTCATGGTGATGATTAATCCGCTTATGATGGCAGGGAAATACAATCTCTCCTTGAAAGTCATCACCTTGTTTACGACTACTTCTGATCTATTGGTAAGTTGCATTAATTCAGAATTTTATTAATTGAATTGTCCATTTTGCCATAGCACGATGACAGCTGTTAAGAGAATATTGAATAATGCCAATGGAATCATTACTCTCCATCCTACGTGCATCAACTGATCATAACGGAAGCGAGGAAGTGTCCAACGCACCCACATGAAGAAGAAGATAAAGAAGAATACCTTACCAAAAAAGATAAGCGTTCCGAGAAGTGTAAGTACATTATGAGGTAATCCGAGTTGAGCGATGAATGGGAAGTTGTATCCGCCAAAGTACAAGGATGCGATGATGGCTGATGAAATAAACATGTTGATGTACTCTGCAAAAAGATAAAATCCAAGTTTCATGGAACTGTATTCAGTGTGGTACCCTCCTACTAATTCTGTTTCACATTCGGGAAGATCGAATGGTGTACGATTACATTCTGCAAATGCACAAACAATAAATAAAATAAAACCTAAGGGTTGCACAAACACATTCCAATGCATGCCCTGTTGTTGTTTCACAATTTCACCGATACTCAATGTTCCCGTCGTCATCACTAAAGCGATGATGGCCATTCCCATTGCGAGTTCATAGGAAATCATTTGGGAAGATGCGCGAATGGCACCCATCAACGAGTACTTATTATTAGAAGCCCATCCACCAATCATAATTCCATACACACCGATACTCACGACGCCGAAGATGTAAAGAATTCCAATGTTGAGATCTGTAATTTGTACAGGATACTCTGTGCCATTGATGATTAATGTACTTCCCCAAGGAATCACAACACCGGTCATGCAAGCAGTCATCATCATGATGGAGGGACCGAGAATAAACAATCCTTTGTCGGCATGCGTCGGAATAATTTCTTCCTTCATGAACATCTTCACGCCATCGGCTAAAGGTTGCAAGAGTCCGAATGGACCTGCACGATCGGGACCCACACGATCTTGCAAAAACGCTGCAATCTTTCGTTCGGCGTACGTGCTGTAAGCTGCTATTCCCAGTGAAACGAGGAACACAACAACTACGAGTACAAATTTTACTATGATAAATTCCATATAGTGAGTAACGAATTAATTCTTGTTACGGAATATTAATTATGTGCTTTTTCTCCAATCAACTTTTGATTAGAAACATCAATCTTCAGATTTTTTACTTCCAAGTATTTATTTTGCGATATCACCGAATGGCGATCAATATTTCGTACGCCTTCAATGGTCCAGTCGGTTGCACTTTTCTTTTCGAAACGACATTCGTTACAGAGCCAACCTGGATTTCCTTCGGGCGTATTTTCCACTTCACCCCAAGTATCTTTACGTACTGAAACACGCAATACTTCTTGCCCATTCATATATAACACCGAACGACCGCAACATTTTTTGCAATCGCGATGCGCGTCGACGGGTTTTGTAAACCATACTCTGCTTTTAAATCGGAAAGTACGATCGGTTAATGCACCTACCGGACAAACATCAATTACATTTCCGCTGAAGTCGCTATCCAATGCTTTTTCAATATGTGTTGATATTTCAGAAACATCCCCACGATTCAAAACACCATGCGCACGACTATCACAAACTTGCTCGGCTACTTTCACACAACGATAGCAAAGGATGCAACGAGTCATGTGTAATTTTATATTGGGACCGATATCTATTTTATCAAACTCACGACGTTTAAAATCGTAACGTGATTTTGAGAGTCCGTGCTCATAACTTAAATCTTGCAGATGACATTCACCGGCTTGATCACAGATGGGACAATCGAGGGGATGATTAATCAATAAAAACTCTACGACACCCGCGCGGGCATCTACTAAATCGGGAGCTGTTTTATTCTGCACTTCCATTCCATCCATCACTGGAGTACGGCAAGATGCAACAGGTTTTGGCATAGGTCGAGGATCCTTTTCAGAACCTTTTGTCACCTTCACGATACAAGTACGACAATATCCACCACTCGTTTTCAATTTCGAATAAAAACACATGGCAGGCGGCGCCACTTCTCCACCAATCATACGTGCTGCTTCGAGGATAGTGGTTCCTTCCGCTACCTCAATTGTATGTCCATCGATTGTTACTTTCGGCATGATTACTTTCTTAAACTAATTCCGGATTAATATTATTAACCCTGTAATAATGATGATCTTTTTTGATGTTCTGCGGGTTACGAACATACTCTTCAAATTCACTTTTGAAATGTCGGATGGCAGAAGCAACAGGCCAAGCCGCAGCATCGCCTAATGGGCAAATCGTTTTTCCTTCAATTTTCGCTTGAATCTCCCAGAGTAAATCGACATCTTGGAGGGTACCGTGTCCATCTAAAATTTTATGCAACAGTTTCTCCATCCATCCTGTTCCTTCACGACACGGACTGCATTGTCCGCAACTTTCATGATGATAGAAACGAGTGAAGTTATATAAATTTTTCACGATGCTGGTATCTTCATCCATCGCAATGAATCCGCCCGAACCTAGCATGGTACCGGAAGCAAATCCACCATCTGATAAAGATTCATAACTCATTAAGCGAGGTTCGCCATTCGCAGTTTTCAAAATTAATTCAGCAGGAAGAATAGGCACGGAAGAACCTCCAGCAACCACTGCTTTTAATTTTTTATCGTTGCGAATTCCTCCACAATACTCATCTGAATAAATAAATTCTTCGACGGGCAGCCCCAAATCAATTTCATACACACCTGGCTTTTTCAAATGTCCGCATGCAGATATCAATTTTGTTCCCGTACTTTTTCCAATTCCAATTTTAGCGTATTCATCACCGCCGTCTCTGATGATGGGAACAACGGCCATAATGCTTTCCACATTATTCACTACCGTTGGACAACCCCAAACGCCTTTGATGGCAGGGAAAGGAGGTTTAATTCTTGGATTACCACGCTTCCCTTCTAACGATTCAATCAGAGCAGTTTCTTCACCGCAGATATAAGCTCCACCACCACAATGTACGTGCAAATCAAAATCGAAACCGGTGCCTAAAATATTTTTTCCTAATAATCCAGCAGCGTAGGCTTCATCAATGGCGTCTTGCAAAATATGAAATACATACATTAATTCACCACGTATGTAGATGTACGATGTGCGACATCCCAATGCAAAACTACCGATGGTCATTCCTTCAATCAAAAGATGAGGAAGAAACTCCATCATATAACGATCCTTAAAAGTTCCGGGTTCGCTTTCATCTGCATTACAAACAAGATAACGCGGAACACCTTCTGGTTTCGCTAAAAAACCCCATTTCATTCCAGTAGGGAATCCAGCACCACCACGACCACGCAAGCCTGACTTCTTTACTTCCTCCACAATATCCTCGGGCTTCATGCCAAGGGCTTTCTTCAAAGTTTCATATCCACCTTGCTTACGATACGTATCCAAATTTCGGATACCCGGTACGTTTATATGTTCAGTGAGAAGTTTTCTTCCCATAATTTCTCTTTTAAATTTTTTAATTAATCAATAAAAGATCAAGCTTTAATTTTATTTTTTCTCCAATGAGCGATGGGTTCGGTTACATTACTTCTGCATCCATCGAGAATATCATCTACTTTTTGCAGGGTTAAATTCTCATGATATGTTTCACCAATTTGCATCATGGGTGCGGTGCCGCAAGAAGCTAAACACTCCACTGTTTTCAAGGTAAACATTCCATCTGCACTGGTACAGCCTTCCTTCACGCCTAACTTTTTCTCCATGTACTTTACAATATCTTCAGCGCCCATCAACCAGCAAGGACCGGTACGACAAACTTCCACCACACATTTCCCAACGGGTTTCAAATTAAACATCGAATAAAAAGAAGCTACTTCATACACTTCAATCGACTGAATATTCAAAAGAGAAGCTACATAATCCATCACCGCAGGACTCAACCATCCATCAAATTCTGCTTGTGCAAGATGCAACAGGGGAAGAAGTGCAGACTTTTGTTTTCCTTCTGGGTAACGACTGATGATTCTACTCACCAATGCCAATGCATCATCGCTAAATTTTATTTCTTTATTTCCACTCATTATCCAATCAATTCAGAATATTATTTCAATACTTTTTTTATGAGTCCAACTCGCCAGCAATAACGTTCATCGAACTCATCGTTAAGATGGCATCGCTCAACATTGAACCCTTCACCATTTCGGGATAGGCTTGATAATAAATATAACAAGGTCGACGGAAATGCAAACGATACGGTGTTCTTCCACCATCGCTCACCAGATAAAATCCTAGTTCACCGTTTCCACCTTCCACACAATGATACACTTCTCCTTTGGGGATGGTTGTTTCACCCATTACAATTTTGAAATGCCAAATTAATGCTTCCATGCTGTTGTACACTTCCTCTTTAGGAGGCAAGAAAAACTCGGGTACATTTCCATGAAAACTGGTTTTATCTTCTAATGCATTTAGTTTATCAATAGCTTGCTGAATAATGCTCAACGACTCCCACATTTCACGTTGACGAACCATAAATCGATCGTAAGTATCGCCATTGGTGCCGATGGGAATGGTGAAATTAAATTCTTCATAGGAAGAATAAGGATTCATCACACGCACATCATAATCCACTCCTGCAGCTCTTAAATTGGGACCTGAAAAACTATATGCCATTGCACGTTCAGCAGAGATGGGACCGCACTTAATCGTACGATCCATAAAAATGCGATTGCGCACTAATAAATTTTCAAACTCTTTTAATCCTGCTGGAAATTCTTTCAAGAAATAATGAATTTTCTCCCAGGCTTTCTCATTAAAATCGCGTTCGAGTCCACCGATGCGACCAATGTTTGTGGTTAATCGTGCACCGCACAACTCCTCATAAATTTCGTAGATGAATTCACGCCATTGGAAAATGTACAAGAAGCCCGTCATAGCTCCGCTATCTACTCCAATTACAGAGTTACAAATGATATGATCGGAGATACGTGCTAATTCCATGATGATGACACGTAAATATTGAACGCGCTTAGGAATTTCAATTCCGGCTAACTTCTCAACCGTCATATGCCATCCCATATTGTTAATAGGTGATGAGCAATAATTCATACGATCGGTGATGGTTGTAATTTGATAAAAAGGTCGGCGCTCTGCTAATTTCTCAAATGCGCGATGAATATATCCGATGGTAGGCTCAGCGGAAACAATCAGCTCACCTTCCATTTTCATTACATTCTGAAAAATGCCGTGAGTAGCAGGATGTGTAGGTCCTAAATTCAGGATGGTATAATCCTTCTCCTGCAGGGCAGTATTCGTCGGATTTGTTACTTGTTGATTCTTCGTCATTGTTCTCAGTACTAAATATTCGGCTAGCCCTTCCCGTTATTAACGTCCAAACATTTTATCGTCCTTATCTTTTCGGAAAGGATCTTCTAGAGGATATTCTTTTCTCATCGGCCAACCTTCGAGAGAATCCATATTCAGGATTCGTCTTAGGTCAGGGTGACCTGTAAATTTAAATCCAAAAAAATCATACGTCTCACGCTCCATCCAATTTGCAGCGGGCCAAAGATCGGTGAGCGTTTTAAATGTTGGTTCATTATCGCCAGTAAATGCTTTAATTCTAATTCTCGAATTCTCCGGCATATTATGCAATTGCACCATCAAGCCAAAAGGAAAAGGGCTATCGGGGTAATGCAAACCACACAGGGTAGTGAGGTAATGAAAATTGAAATAGGCATCTTCCTTTAAAAAACGAACCACATCATGATACGACTCTTTCGTTACCACAATCGTAAACATATCGCCATCCTTATCAGAAGATAGGATATTTTCATTGAAATTTTCTTTCAACTTACTTTCTAATAACTCAATATTTAGGGTCGGCATATTATTCTATTCCGTAGGAAGCTAAGAGATCTTGGTATTCAGCAGAATTTCGTCGACGCAAAGATTCATTTTGAATCAGCTCTTGAATTTTCATTACACCATCTAAAATTTGTTCGGGGCGCGGTGGGCATCCGGGAACATAAACATCCACTGGAATGATACGATCGATGCCTTGAAGGACACTATAGGTATCAAAAATTCCACCGGTTGAAGCACAGGCACCAACTGCAATAACCCACTTAGGTTCAGCCATTTGCTCATACACTTGACGTAAAACTGGACCCATCTTCTTAGCGATGGTACCCATCACCATTAACAAATCGGCTTGACGAGGAGAAAAACTCAAACGTTCCGCACCAAATCGACCTAAATCGTAAGTAGAAGCCATAGTTGCCATAAATTCAATCCCACAGCAGGAAGTAGCAAAAGGCAAAGGCCAAATTGAATTCTTACGAGCCATACCTACTGCTTTGTCCAAAGAGGTTGCGAGAAAGCCCGGCCCTTCAAAACCTTCTAAACGATCACCTTCTTTTGTCATATTAATTTTATAAGTACTTAGATTTAAACAATTTAAACTATTCCCACTTCAGGGCGCCTTTTCTAATAATGTAAATTAATCCAACAGTTAAGAAAGCAAGGAATACAAACATTTCATAAAATGCAGCCATACTCACCTTACTCCATTCGGCAAAGTTGACTGCCCACGGATACATGAATATTACCTCAACATCAAACAGCACAAAAAGGATAGCGATAAGGAAATATTTAATGGAAAAAGGCATTCTCGAGTTTCCTTGCGATTCAATTCCACACTCAAAAGCTTCCAATTTCACCTTTGAAAGGCGCTTGGGACCTAATAAATGAGTAACGAACATGGTGAAAAGCACGAATCCGATGGCAACAACGAACATCATTGCGATGGGAAGATAATCGATTGGGGAACTTAACAATATCATAATCAGATTTTTAGTCAACCTCAAATTACGATAATAATTTAAGGTTAAAGAAGTTGCTGCAAAATTAAGCTTTTGAGAGTAAAAAACGCCTTAAAAGAAGACCCAAACGCATCTAAAAACAAAATAATTATCAACCTTTTAAATCCAATTGTAAAAGGTGAAGAAATAAAAGAACAGGCGACAATTTCGAAAGCTATTAGAAAAGAAAAAAGAGGCTAAAACGAATTCAAATTATTTAAGAAAAAAGTTGATTTCAACAAAACGGGGCTCAAACGATCGTAGAGACTAAAAGTTTCAGGATGTAAGATAATTATAAAATAAAGTCAATAAATGAAACGAAGTTGCCCTGCTTTACGAATAATGAGGGAGCAAAAAAGGCTAAAACTCCTTATCAACAATGAGACATCCCCAATTCGCAAAGAATTTCATTTCCAAATTCAGCTACCTTTTGGTCAGCATTCTCCTCTTAGCAGGTCTGCAAAATCAAGTATTTGCGACCCACGCTGCAGGATCCGACATTAAGTACCGATGTTTAGGTGGTAACCAATATGAAATTGAAGTTACCTTCTACCGCGACTGTGGTGGAGTAGCAGAACCCGGAAATATTACCATCAACTATAAAAGTGCGAATGGGAATAAAAACCTCAATGTAACAGCAAACAAAGTTGCTGGTTCATCGAACGGTTTAGAAATTACAGTTCCGTGTGCTTCTTCAAGTTCTAGTTGTTCAGGCGGTGCTTCAACAGGAATTCGTAAATGGACCTATATTGCGGTAGTTACTTTACCATCTGCACAAACCGATTGGGTATTTAGTTATAGTGTATGTTGCAGAAACTGTAGTATCACAACGATTACCAATCCGTGTGCATCCAACTCCACAATTTATGTAGAAGCCAATTTGAATAATTTAACTGCACCTTGTAACAGCTCACCTACTTTTTCAAATATTCCCATTGCCTTTGTATGTATTGGACAAAATTTCAATTACAATCATGGTGTCATTGATCCTGATGGCGATTCACTTTCCTATTCATTAATAGCACCAAAAACAACTTCTACTTCCAACGTAACTTTTATTTCTCCAGCATCCATTACAACACCTATTGCCTCTTCTACTCCCTTTGGAATAAATGCAGGGACTGGAGATATCAACTTTACCCCGAGCCAAATTCAAATTGGAATTATGGCCATTTTGGTAAAAGAATATCGCAATGGGCTACTCATTGGATCCGTAATTCGCGACATGCAAGTTTACACACAAGCATGTACTAATAATTTACCGACAGCATCTGGAATTAATGGATCGAACAATTACAGCATCAATGCATGTCCAGGTCAACAAGTTTGCTTTACGGTAAACTCGGTGGATATAGACGCATCACAACTAGTAACCATGACTACCAATAATGGTATTCAAAATGCAAGTTATACGATTAGCGGTGGATCACGTCCAACACTTACTTTTTGCTGGACACCAACCAATGCTGACATTAATTTACTTCCAAAAACTTTCACAGTAACCGTTCGTGACAATGCTTGTCCGAACAACGGAATTCAAACCTATTCATTCAATGTTTATGTACCAAGTCCCTACTTTAGTTTATTCGGCACCAATATTAGTTGTAATGGTGCATCAACGGGAACAGCAATAGCGAGTCCGGTATATTCAGGAGTATATAGTTATGCATGGAGCAACGGCGCAACCACTGCAGCCATCAGCGGACTAACGGCAGGCACCTACGTAGTTACTGCTACTGATGCTGCATCAGGATGTACGGCTAGTCAAACCATCACGCTAACAGAGCCGAGCGGAATGAACTTAACATCAACACCCACCCATCCTTCTTGTTTAGGAGTATCTAATGGAAATATTTCATTGGGTATTGCCGGAGGAAATACTCCTTACACTTACTCTTGGAGCAATGGCACTACCAGTCAAAATTTAAGTAATGTTCCCGCAGGAACTTATACCGTTACTGTTACCGATGCTAATGGATGTACTCGAACTGCATCCAATACATTAAATGCCACTTATTCCACATCGGTCACCAGTAGTAACACGAATACAGTGAATTGTTTTGGCGGCAGCAACGGCATTGCAGTTGCCACACCATCAGGAGGAGTAACTCCGTACACTTACGTTTGGAGCAATGGAGCAAATACAGCTACCGCTTCCAATTTAATTGCGGGGACATATACCGTTACTGCCACGGATGCGAATGGATGTACAGCAACATCAAGTACAACCGTTACACAACCAAGTGCGGCTTTAAGTTCATCTTCAACGAAGACAGATGTAAATTGCTTTGGGCAATCCACAGGATCCATTAATGTAATTCCATCTGGAGGTACAACGCCATACACCTACTTATGGAATAATGGAAATACAACTTCTTCTTTAAATTCAATTGCGGCCGGAACCTATTCGGCAACAATCACAGATGCGAAAGGATGCACTAGCACGAGAATTGTTACCATCAATCAACCACTCGCTGCTTTATCGGTAACGAATAGCCTAACACATATAAATTGCTTCAATCAAAGTACAGGCGTTATCAATACGACTGTAACGGGTGGTACATCTCCATACACTTATTCATGGAGTACGGGTGCAACAACCCTAAACATAAGCGGACTTCCAACAGGAACATATACGCTTACCGTTACCGATGCGAATGGATGTGTTCAAACAAACACAAATACCATCAACCAACCACCGGCTCGTTTAGATGCCACTGTTGCAAGTACCAATAATGTTGGTTGTTTTGGTGGAAACTCAGGAAGTATCAATTTGAATGTTACGGGCGGAGTTACAGCTTATACATATCAATGGAACACAGGAGCGACAACACAAAACTTAACTGGATTAAGTAATGGATCGTACACGGTTACTGTAACAGATGCGAATGGTTGTACTGTACTTATTTCTCCTATAATCATTACACAACCTACTGCAGCCCTTTATGCCACCACAACAAATACGAACGTGAATTGCTTTGGAGCTTCTACAGCAACTATAAACTTAACACCAAGTGGTGGAACGAGTCCATACTTTTATGCATGGAGCAATGGATCTACAACCCAAAATATAAATTCACTTGCAGCCGGAACCTATACAGTAACCATTACTGATTCTAAAAGCTGTACTTATACTACTTCAGTTATAATTACACAACCTTCATCATCCGTTAGTGTTAGTACTACGAAAACGAATATACGTTGCTTTGGAAATAATACTGGACTTATTACCGCGGCTGGAAACGGCGGCACTTCTCCATACACTTATGTTTGGAGTAATGGGGTAACTACAGCAATAAATAATAATTTAATTGCAGGAACCTATACAATAACTGTAACAGATGCGAATGGATGTACAACAAGTACAACTGTTACCATCACACAACCTACGGCACCATTAGCAGTTAGTGGTTCTTCTGTTGCAGTTTCTTGTTTTAATGTTCCTACAGGGTCTATATCAACCACAACAACAGGTGGAACATCGCCGTATATTTACCAATGGAATAACGGTGGCGCAGGTACGTCAATTACAAATTTATCGGCAGGAAGTTATACGGTGACTATTACAGATGCGTTAGGTTGCACCACCACAGGTAACTACACGGTTACACAACCTGTAGCTGCACTTTCAACAACCATTTCTGGAACTACCGTTTCATGCTTTGGAGGAAACAATGGCACAGCGATTATTACACCAAGTGGAGGAACAAGTCCATACACTTACCTATGGAATACAGGTTCTACCAGCAATTCAATAGCAGGAATTACTACAGGAAATTACTCAGTTACTGTTACTGATGCGAACGGATGTACTTCAACAAACACAATAAACATCTCGCAACCTACTGCGGCATTGAGTTTATCATCAAACAATATTCATGTATCTTGCTTTGGTAATAGCAGTGGTAGCTCCGTCATTACACCAAGTGGTGGAACTACTCCTTACACTTACCTTTGGAGTACAGGAAGTACAACTGCAGGAGTTTCCAATTTAGCTTCGGGAACCTATACGGTTACTGTAACCGATGCGAAAGGATGTACAGCCAGTTCCATTTCAACGATCAATCAGCCTGCTGCCACTTTATCACTTTCGGCAACGAGCAATGATATCAATTGCACGGGCAATTCAATTGGAAGTGTAAATGTAACACCTACCGGTGGAACGGTTCCATACACGTACCAATGGAGCAATGGATCCAATCAACAAAACATTACTAACTTATCTGCTAATACATATACTGTAACTGTTACTGATGCAAATGGATGTAGTGCTATTTTAAGCAGAGCAGTTACACAACCAGCAGGATCACTAAATGTTACCAGCTCCGTCGTAAATTTATTATGTTATGGTGATGGAAATGGATCCATCAATGTAAATGCAACAGCCGGAACTCCGCCTTACACTTACACATGGAATACAGGAAGTAGCAGTGAAGATTTAAATAGTTTGACGGCAGGAAGCTACACCGTAACTGTTACCGACAATAATGGATGTTCGTTAATGAATAGCATTTTCGTCACTCAACCTAATGCGCCATTGAGTGCATCCATTGCAAACACCGCTGTTGATTGTTTTGGAAATTCAACAGGTACTACAACGTTATCAGTAAATGGTGGAACATCCGCTTATACATACTCATGGAATAACGGTAGCTCAAGTCAGAATTTATCAGCAGTAACAGCAGGAACTTATAGTGTTACTATTACCGATGCGAATGGTTGTACTACCAATACACAATCAACCGTAACGGAACCTGCACAAGCTTTAGTGATCACAGCAACAACTACCCATTTAGATTGTCACGACTTACAAGATGGAGAATTACAAACTACTGTTACTGGCGGAACATCAGGATATACCTACACATGGAGTACAGGATCGAGCTCAACTTCATTAACAAACTTGTCGACTGGAAATTATACCGTGACCGTTACCGACGCAAATGGATGCACAGCATCGCAAAACTATAACTTGAATTACACAGCTCCTATTTTCCTTTCTACAGCCATGAACACATCTGTTCCTTGTTTTGGAGATGCAACAGGTGCCATTGACCTAAGTCATACAGGTGGAACAGGACCCTACTTATATAAGTGGAGTAACAACGAAGCTACGCAAGATCTCAATCTATTAACCGCTGGAACTTATTCAGTAACGATTACTGATGCGAATGGCTGTACTACGGCATTAACACAAGTGATATCACAACCTGCCGCTCCATTAAGTTCAAGTTCAACTTTCAATACCGTTTTATGTTTTGGTGATGCAAGTGGAGTGATTGACTATAACGTTAACGGAGGTACGCAAAATTATTCTTATCAATGGTCGAATGGAAGTACGCTAGAAGACATCCAACAACTTACTGCTGGAACGTATACGGTATTAGTTACTGATGCCAATGGCTGTACTCTACAAGATACAATTTCTATACTACAACCTGCAGCTGCTTTAAATTCAAATTTTACAGTTACCGATGTAGCCTGTTTTGGAAACAGTACTGGTGATATACAAACTTCCATTAATGGAGGTACTAATCCGTATTCATACCAGTGGAACAATCTTGTGAATACTGCAAACAACTCAGGACTTACAGCTGGAACCTATATACTACAGATTACCGATGACCATGGATGTATCTTAACGGAATATGTTACTATCGCTGAACCTGCCGCACCTCTCTCAACGCAACCCACACAAGTTAACATTGATTGCAATGGAAATGGAAGTGGATCAGCAGATTTAAATACTTCGGGTGGAACTTCTCCTTACACATTTACATGGAGCAATGGAAATACACAAGGAACCATTAGTGGAATTCCTTCTGGCACTTATTCCTATCAGGTAACTGATTCGAATGGTTGTACACTTGTAGATAGCATTACCATCACGCAACCTGCAAATTCACTCACAGTGACACCAACGATAACTCCAGTTTTGTGTTTCGGAAATAATACAGGAGCTATTGATTTAAATACTTCCGGAGGAACACCAGGTTACACTTACTTGTGGAATGATGGAACGAGTAATGAAGACAAAAGCAACTTGGTAGCTGGGACATACACAGTAACTGTTACCGACAACAATAATTGTTTCTCTACACAAACTTTTACAATACAAGAACCCACTGCTGCACTTTCCACTTCTCCAACCATCAGTCAAGTAAATTGTTTTAATGGCTCAGATGCAAGCATTCAACTCACTACACTGGGTGGAACTGCACCATATACTTTCAACTGGAGCAATGGAGGAAATAATTCAAACATCGATTCTCTGTCTGTTGGATCCTACAGTGTACTGATTACAGATAATCAAGGCTGTACTTTTATTGACACGTACACGATCACACAACCAGCTGCATCATTAGCATCTACGAGCACTTCAATACAAGTATTATGTTTTGGAGACAGTACCGCAAGTATTGACTTAACTGCAACTGGAGGAACTGCACCTTATACTTATACTTGGAATATCGGTAGCAACAATGAAGACTTAACTGGAATATTAGCTGGAACTTATACTGTATTAATTACTGACTCCAACAATTGCACTTATTCTGAAACAGTAATTATTTCGGAACCTCAAGCTGCTTTAAATGCATCTGAATTAATTACTAATGTACTTTGTACTGGAGATAGTACTGGAGCCATTAACTTAAACGTAAATGGAGGTACCGCGCCGTACAATTTCTTGTGGAATACAGGTGGAACAGGACAAAGTCCATCAGGAATAGCAACAGGAAGTTATTCAGTGACTATTACTGATATGAATGGATGTGTTGCCAATCGCACCATGCAAATTGCAGAACCTGATTCAGCATTACAACTCGGACTTTCTATTGGACATTTATCATGTCATGGCCAACCTACAGGATGGGTTGATTTAAATGTGCTAGGTGGTACTGGAACTTATTCTTACTTATGGAACACGGGAGGAACTACAGAAGATCCTTCACAACTGATAGCGGGAACATATACTGTAACGGTTACGGATCAAAACGGATGTCAATCGAATATCACAGCCAACATTACACAACCGGCAGCTTTCCCTGGTGTGAGTGGAACTACTACACCTGTTAGTTGTACCGGGTTACAGAATGGAGCTATACAATCGGCAGTAAATGGCGGAACGATGCCATATTCCTACTTATGGAATACTGGTTCTACACAATCTAATATTACATCACTAGGAGCTGGAGTTTATACAGTAACAGTAACAGATGCCAATGGATGTTCCAATCAATACACTACACAAATTGTACAACCTACCAATTCATTAGCAATTACAGCCACCACTTCGGATGCAAATTGTATCACAGGTCAATTGGGAAGTATAAATGCCACACCAAGCGGCGGTACTGTCCCTTACTCTATTCTATGGAGCAACGGTGCAAACACAAATTCTATATCCAATCAAATTCCAGGAAACTACACAGCAACAGCAACAGATGCTAACGGTTGCGAGACTACGCAAAACTTTGTCATCAACGATATTTCCGATTTGGAATTAACATCAACAGGAGATCCTCAAATATGTATGGGCGATATGGCTCATCTTTCCACTGACTCGGTACCGAATGGAACTCTTCAATGGTATTATAATGGAGTTGCACTTCAAGGCGCCACTTCCCATGCATTCTCTACACCTGTAGCCGGTATCTATACGGTAATGGCAACTACACCTTGTGGAGTTTACACTTCGAATCCCATTGAAATTACTACTAGAGTATTAAGCAATGTAAGTGTTACAAATAGTGTAATCATTTGCACAGGAGAAACTACTCCATTAAATGCAGGTGGTGGTATTGAATATAGTTGGACGCCAACGGTTGGATTAAGTGATCCTTCCATTCCAAATCCAATCGCATCACCAACTGTTACCACTGAATATATAGTAACTGTGAAAGATCAATATGGTTGTACCGCTACTGCTTCGGTTACCGTTTCCGTCATCTGCGACACCCTCGACATTCCTAACGGATACTCGCCCAATGAAGATGGAACCAATGACAACTTTGTAATTGATGGAATTGATGGATACCCCGGAAATATTCTTTACATCTATAATCGTTGGGGAAATCTTGTCTACAAAAAGAAAGATTATGCTAACGATTGGAACGGAAGATCGAATGTTAATGGTGTAATGTTTGGTGAAGAATTGCCCAACGGAACCTACTTCTATATACTAGATTTAAATATAGACGAAAAACCGCTTAACAGCTACGTTGTCATACGACGCTAGAGTTTAGAGGAACATAATATATAAAAAAATACAAGTTTAATAATAGCCAACTATCATGAAGATGTTGAATAAGAATGTAAGAAAAAATCTCTTTTTGCTTGGATTAGTGTCCTTGCTCAGTTTCCAGGCGCAAGCCCAGTTTGAGCCACAGTTCACTCAATACATGTTTAACGAGATGTTCATTAACCCTGCATATGCTGGATCACGTGGACACATGTCGATGACCGGCGTTTACCGCAACCAATGGGTTGGAATTGAAGGAGCACCAAAAACACAAACATTCAGTGGACATACTCCACTAAGAAATGAGAAAATTGGTATTGGACTTTCCATTCTTCACGAAGAGATTGGAGTCACACAAGATTTCTCTGCGTTCGCATCCTATGCGTATCGTATTCCTACAGAAACGGGAGCGTTTTCGATGGCTGTTTCAGGAGGGGTGATTCATCATCAGGAAAAATTATTGGAAGTAAAAATTCAAGACCAAGGTGATAATTCATTTATGGGAACACCGAAACTAACGGTTCCGAATATGGGTTTTGGTACTTACTACAACACCAGAAAATTTTATGTTGGATTATCAATTCCTCGTATGTTACATAATTCGGTAGATGCGGTAACCACGAAAGCAACTAATAAAGTACAATTCGAATATTGGCATTACTATTTGATGGGCGGCTATGTTATTGACTTAGATGAGTCATTTAAACTAAAACCTACTGCCATGGTAAAAGCAGTGAGTGGAGCACCAGTAGTCGCTGATTTAGGATTGCACATATTGATGAATGAAGTTTTATGGTTAGGTGCTTCGTACCGAACATCTGATTCTTGGTCGGCGATTATGGCGATCCAAATGAACAAGCAAATGCGAATCGGTTACTCTTACGATTATACATTAACAGATCTTAATCAATTTAATTCTGGAACCCATGAAATCACACTTGGCTATGACTTTTCTTTCGACAAAAAGAAAGTAGTTACTCCACGTTATTTCTAAACCCAACATTATCCAACCAACAACATGAAAAAATATATTCTTTTATTCTTTCTACTCATTGGAGTACTCCCGTCTCAAGCGCAAAAATCGCAGACGAGAAAAGGCGACTTTCATTTCAAAGCAATGGCGTATCCAAAAGCGATTCCTTTCTATTTGAAAGCGGTAAAAAAAGATAGCACTTACCAAGATGCTGTTTTCAAATTAGCCGATTGCTATCGTCTAACTAACAATCGCGCAAAGGCCGAAGAATGGTATGCGAAGGCTGTAAAAATGCCTGCTGTGCTACCCATCCAAAAGTTTTACTATGGTCAAGCCTTAATGAACAACGGTAAATTTGCACAAGCAAAAAAATGGATGACCGATTTTGTTATCGATAATAATGCAGATGGAAGAGGTCAAGCCTTTATTAAAGCCATTGACACCTATCAAAATTTCTTTATTGACTCTTCCAATTATGCAATTACAAAATTAGATATCAATACTAATAATGCTGATTTCGGTGCTGCTTTGTATCAAGAAGGAATTGTATTTGCATCATCACGTCCAAAAACAGAAATGATCGAACGTAAACATGCTTGGACCAATCAACCTTTCTTAGACTTATACTATAGTCGTGGTAAAGAAAATAAATTCCGTGCGCCAGAAATGTTTGCTGCAGAGATTCAAACCAAATTAAATGATGGCCCTGTTGCTTTCAATAAAAAAGGCGATGAACTTTGGATCACTAGAAACAATATAGTGGGAACTAAAGTGCATAAGAGCTCTGATAAAATCGTTAAATTAAAATTATTTAAATCGAACAGCAATGGCGGAAATGAATGGGGAAAGTTAGAATCCTTTGAACACAATAGCGACAATTACAGTTGTGCACATGCGGCATTAAGTCCCGACGGACAACGTCTCTACTTTTCATCTGATATGCCCGGCAGCAAAGGTGGAATGGATATTTTCATGTGTTCAAAACAAGGAAATGGATGGAGTCGACCTGTTAATTTAGGTGACACCGTAAATACACGCGGCAATGAATTATTTCCTGCCGTGATGGATGACGGAACTCTTTACTATTCATCGGATGGATTACCTGGATTAGGAGGATTAGATATTTTCTTTACTCGTGATTTAGGAAATCGATTTACTGTTCCGGTGAATGTTGGTTATCCCATCAACACCTATGATGACGACTTCAACATGGTATACGATTTGAAAAATAAAATTGGATACTTGAGTTCGAATCGTGCGAACAAAGGATTTGATGATGATTTATATACTTTCAAAAAGAAAAGTCTGCGCATAAAAGGTATTGTAGTTCGCAAGGAAGATGGTACACCCATCAACCAAGCGCGAGTAGAATTAAAGACAGGTGACAAAGCACAAGCGTTTACTACCATGGAAAATGGTCGATTCGATTTTCCTGCTGACTTCGATTTAGAGTATGTGTTAAAAGGAAGCGCTACCGACTTAGGTGATTCGACGGTGTATTTACAAACATCAGGAACTTATCCTGGAGATCCATTTGTAAGAATAGAGCTCGGAAAAAAATCAGCTGAATTTGCACTTTCCATTCTCGTTATTGATGCAGAAACAAAACAACCACTTCCTGGTTCAATGATCAGAGATGATGATGCACAAAAAGACATTGGCTCTACAGATTTAGCAGGGCGCTATACACAACCTATCGTGCCTCAAAAAGATGAGCAATTGCTTATTTCGATGGCTGGATATCGTCCAAAGGTGCTAATGTTACAAGGACAAAATGGTGAAGCACCAAAGAATCATGAATACGTAGTTGAATTAACCAAAGCAAGTGACCTTACTCCTTTCGAAAACTGGTTTAAAATTATTTATTACGATTTAGACAAATACAGTGTTCGTGAAGATGCCATCAAAATATTAGATGATGTAGCGGCCTTCTTAATTGAAAACAGAAACGTTAAAATTTCACTTTCTTCCAGTACAGATAGTCGTGCTACGGCAGAGTACAATGAAAAACTCTCACACAATCGTTCCAAATCTGCTCGTCAGTATCTGATCGACAAAGGTGTTAACTCAAAACAATTGGCTAAAGTATCATGGTCAGGAGAATCTGTTTTGGTGAATGATTGTGGTGATGAGTCTCCTTGTTCTGAAGAATTGCATCAATTAAACCGTCGTACAGAAATGATGGTTGTTGAAGTAAAAAAATAACAAATTCAAATACTAAAAAGAAAAGGGCGAAGTAATTTACTTCGCCCTTTTCTTTTTCTTATCATTCACTTAATGTATCTCCTGTGGAAGTTACCACCACTGTGTTCAATTCCTCTCCAGCATATTTCGGGTTTTTTATTAGATTCATTCCGCATACGCTGCAATCTCCCTTTTTTGCTTCATTGATCAAAGTATCCATTGGACAGAAGTAAGCGACTTCAGGATCAGCTGAACTTCGCACACTAACATGTTTGCTTCCACATGCGTGAATACTTAGCAGGATTACAACCGCTACGAAAATTTTTACAACTGATTTCTCTTTCATTTCTATTTACGTTTTAATGATATAACCATGAGAATATTGGTTTCCATAGAGTGAAAATACTTTTTCTGGTTTGTCTGCAAAAAAAAGATCGCAAGCCGTTTTCACTCCTGGGTTAATAAGCATACCCTTACTAGTGGAAATAGGATCATGGTAATCCATGAATAATAAAATAGCACCCTTCGACAATCGAGAATAAATATGATTTAATAAATGCTCGACTAACTTTTGATGTAACTCTTGATCTCCACCTACTCCACAATCAATGTGTACTAACGAATACTGTTCAGACAATTGAGCAGGAACGGTGTCAAAAAAGTTCCCCTCGATTAAGAGTGGTTCGGCCAATCCTTGCTTCTTAAAATTACTCAATAGGTTCTGTTTTATATCTTCATTCAACGCATATTTAGCAGTAAAGCTATCGAAAAGCATGATTTTACTTCCAGGCTTATACCTGTCCAATACTTTCTGAAAAACCATTGCGGATTGTCCATTATAACATCCGAATTCAGCCCATTCTCCAGGTACTTTATACACCAAGTTACACATCGCAAGCAAAGAAAAATTTATTCTTTGTTCAACCGTATGCATATGGACACGTCCATTGGGAAGGGGAGTTAATTCATAGTTGAATCCCAACTTTCTAATCACTTTATTAACAAGTTTAATAATTCCCTTTGGTTGTTCGGGGAGCCCAGGCAAGTTGCCTAATTCATTAAAGTTCATACATTGATTTTAAAATTTTACCTTTATTTTTAACTAAAATAATAAGTCTTCTGTAAAGACATCAGTAAAGATCAAACTCGTAAAATTCCCAACTTCAATAAATCGGGAGGACTTTCATCCGTATTATACCGTGGAAAAAAATAAACTTTCGATTGTTTTGCAAAATAAAAAAGTGAAAGGGGTGGAATGCTATTCATAAAGCATTTTACAGGAAACTTATCGAAATGATGTAAACTAAAAATTTCACTTGCCATATATTGCTGAGAAAGTTTATAATAAATATAATCGTCTTTGCAGCAATCTGGCTTGGTTTCATCACCTACATCTTTGAACTGTATACATAAGCAATCTTGATGTACATCAAAATCCATAGAAACAGCAAATAAAATATGACCACACCAATGTAAATTTACTCCTACTCCTACGGCCGGAACCATATAGGAGATTAAGAGAAGGATACAACAAAAATTTTTCACGATTTTAAATTCTATACAAATTTAACCTTAAAAAATTAGCACGCAAACTAATTATTGCTTTAAAGACGGTAATACCCCCTTTATTAAAAACCATTAAAAATAGCTACGGTAGATCGATGCTTCTTACTGCACTTCTTTTCAAATACAAATGCACTTAGCTTAGCGGAAATGATTCCTACTCCAGCGCCCGCAATAACATCTGGAACCCAATGACGGTTATTCATCACTCGCAGAACACCGACGCTCGTAGCTGTTAAATAGGCAGCAGCTTTGAGCCAAGGATTGTCTCCTGCAAAATAGTCGGCAAACAAGGTTGCGGAAGCAAATGCTTGGGCGGTATGTCCACTGGGAAATGAATTTTTGGATCCACCATCTGGTCTCATAACTTTAGTCCAGGTTTTAATACCCGTGACGCTGACTCCCAAAATAAATTCGGCAAGAATAATTTGTCGGGTATAATGCCATGCATTACCTTTTCCATTCAAGGCTATCATCCCATATCCAGCAGTTAATGGTGCGAACTGAAGGTAGTCATCTACTTTGGTATGAAAACCTCCTAATCGCTCATTCCGCTCTTCTCTGACCTCATATTTATCCAATAGGTCATTATCACTGCTAAAGGCAAAACCAGTCCCAAACATTGCAAGCGGTAGAATAAATTGCCCAATCAGAGGTTTATGAAGCGTACTTTTAATCGAGCAAATGGAATCATTACTTAATGATGGACTTGAAGCTTGAAATGGAGATTGTGTTTGAAATGGAGTTTGCGCCTGAGTAGAAAGAAACGAGAAAGCAAACACGATGCAAAAAAATAATTTACTTTTCATGCGTGTATACATCTGATCCATCAACTATGAACGAATTTTTTGGATGTTGATTGTATGATTGACTATAATCATTTACAATATACAAAAACAGCCTAGGGTTTAAACCAAAACAGCCTAGGGTTTAAACCAAAACAGCCTAGGGTTTAAACCCTAGGCTGTTTCAA
>JANOPQ010000215.1:0-10563 GCA_031421935.1 Bacteroidota bacterium
CTTTCATGCCTTTGGCGGTAAGAAAAAATAAGGGTGTAAGTTTATCAATCTCTCGAATCTGTTTAGCTAAGGAGAAGCCATCCATTTTAGGCATCATTACATCTAAAATGATTAAGTCATAACCTCCCTTCGAATACGCATCAAATCCAGCTACACCATCACGTGCCAAGGTAACGTGGTAATCATTTAATTCCAGATAGTTTTTCAAAACATTTCCGAAATTCAAATCGTCTTCAACTAATAATATTTTTGCTTTCATGCTTTTTCATTTTCTAAGATGGGCAAACGAATAATAAATGAACTTCCTTTACCTAATTCGCTTTGTACTTCAATTTGGCCGTTGTGCATATCAACAATAGCTTTTACATAACTTAATCCCAAGCCAAATCCTTTTACATCGTGAATATTACCGGAAGTAGCTCTGAAAAAAGTTTCAAAAACTCTCTTTGATACTTCTTTACTCATTCCAATTCCTTTGTCGTGTATGGCAATAGATACTTTTGTAAGATCTGAATACACATGTACGCGAATGGCAGGAGTTTCATTGCTGTATTTATTGGCATTGTCGAGTAGATTGATGAATACATTCATGATGTGATTTGGATCCGCATAAATTTGAACATCGTTCCCCTCCCAATCAATGGTGATATGACCTTCCCTTTGTTGAACGGAAAGCTGCATACTTGCAGCAGCTGATTCAATCACTTCTTTTAAATCAATATTTTCTTTATTGATTTTTATTTCACCTTTATCAATTTGCGCCATTTGCAAAACGGTTTCCACCTGACGTAACATTCTTTCATTTTCATCCTTTATAATACCGGTATAAAAGTCCAATTTATCGGGAGATTGACTAACCCGGGGATCTTGAATGGATTCATTCGCGATGGCAATGGTTGCAATTGGCGTTTTAAACTCATGCGTCATATTATTGATAAAATCATTTTTAATGAGTGCTAATTTTTTTTGCTGTTGAATTACAAATAAAGTATAGCCAAATCCAGTAATAATAATTCCCGTGAATAACAATGAAAACAAGAGCATCAAAAACATGCTGCTTAAAATATAATTGAACTTGTTGTTAAAGTCTAGACATAACACCTCACTTTTATTAATGATATCGTTCGGGAAAAGTGAAAGTTGGTAAGGACTATTGATCAAAGGTAAACTATCCTCTTTGTTAGCTAGTAAAAGTGCTTTTGGAATATTTTTCTGAAAAACCCCATACTTATAATCTAATTCTAAATCATGATTCTTAATCTCGGCCATCACAATCGAATCTAAATTTCGTTGAGAAATACGATTAAAAATATTGCCTTGGGGATCGACAATTTGAAAAGTTAATTTTTGCATGATGGAATTCAACTTTTTCATTTTCGTCTTCATCCTTTTTTCCACCAGTGCAATTTTGCGCTCTTCCAACGCTGAATTTTGATCAACTAAAGGATCCACTGGATTTAGTTCATTTCCTCTGCGATTGAAACTTAAATCAATAATTTCTCGCTGTTCAATATTTTTTTCAATTCGAATATCGATCGATGAATCTAAATGCAAAAAGGACATTTCACCATCGGGATTCCACGACTTTTGTAGCAGCTTATCCTTACCAAATTTTTTAGTGATGGCTTCATCTAGCTCACTAGCAGGGTTGGGCGGCCCAGGAGGCGGTGGTGGTGGCAAAGGTGGCTCCATGGCAACCGAAGAAATTATATGAAGCAAACTATCGTTGAGCCCAACAAAAGTTATGTTTGAATCTTCCAATGAAATAAAATTGTTCACTACCAAGCGACGATTTTCCATTTCTTCAACCTGCTCTACAATTTTATTCATGGCCATCATCACGGTGCCATCAAATTGCTTTGCCTTACTCTCAAAATCGTGTTTTATCCAATACGTTTGTAAAAGAATAAGCCCAGCAAGAGCAATACTCATTGAGATTACAATAAATTGGAACTTTCCTTTTTTCATTGACCTCAAATTTAGTGTATGTATTGGAATTAAAATGCCTTTAACTATACATTAACGAGCATTAACGGGCTGTTAACCACGAGACCTTGATCGATCCAATAGGTTTGCATGAAACTAATACTAAGCAAACATGAGAACAAAAACGATATTACTAATCTGCTTCAGCATTATTGCTGGAGCACTGTTGGCTCAAACTACGGAGAAGAAGCCAACCGAAAACAACAAAGTTAAAATTCATATTGAAAAGGTTGTGAACGGAAAAAAGACAGTGATAGATACTACATTTTCTTCGACTGAAGATATGGCCTACAAAACTTTTATGGACGATCATGAAATGAAAGTCGAAGTTGTTGAAGGGAATGAAAAAGATGGAAAAAAAATAAAGAAAGAGGTTATTGTAAAAATGGATGATAAGAAAGGCAACACAGAACGCAAAATGATTTATATGCATCCCGATGGACCAATGCCTCCGATGCCGCCCTCTCCACCTTCTCCACCATCATTACCTGAAATCGATGAAGAGATGAAATCTTTTGATTTTAGATGGAACGATGAAAGTGGAAGGAAACAAGATAGGAAAATTGAAAAAGAAATAAGAGTAATGAAAATGGATGATAAAAATGAAATTGATTGGCGCTCTTCGGACATCGATAAATACATCCAAGATGATAAGTCAACCAAAAGATCACGTAGAGGTAAAAATGTAAAAAAGAGAGTGATAATTATTGAAGAGTATTAGTATCAAAAAAAATCCCCTCCCAGAAGCGTTCACGCGTTTAGCGGAATCTGCTTCTGGGGAGGGGATTTTTAATTGTTGAGTATTTTAAAAATCTACTTTTTCTTCAGCAGCAAATTTTCTTTCTTTTAAGTTGAATGTATTTCCTTTGGTCATCACATGTACCACTAAGTTTTCGATACTGATGGGAGAACCATCGTTTAAATCAGCGATATTAGAATGTCGAATTCCATAACCATCAACAATAATTACCAATCCCGATCCGATGGCTTCTAAGTGATTATTATCGGTTACCACTACTCCCGTATCTTCTCCTAAACCGATTCCAATGCAAGAAGGATTGGATGCTACCGCTTGTGCTAAGCGTCCAAATCGACCTCGTTTATCAAAGTGCGAATCGATAATTACATCTTTCATAAACGCTAAACCTGTTGTAATTTTTACCTCTCCTTTTATTAATGCTCCCGCACTCGATCCTTGATAAATCATGGTATTGCTCATGGCCATTGCACCTGCACTGGTTCCTGCTAAAACAAATTCTTCATTGTTCACTCGATTTTGTAGGATTCTTAAAATCTCCGTCCCTCCAAAAATGGTACTTAAGCGTAATTGATTTCCGCCTGATAACATCACGCCATCACACTGCTTTATACGTTCAATAAATTCTGGATTCTGAGCATCCGCACGATTTCGGATATGCATACTTTGAACATTCGTACATCCAATTTTTCCAAAAGCTGTCAAATAATTTTCACCTACTTCTTCAGGAATGCTCGAAGCCGATGTAATTACCTCTATATGAGCATCTTTCTGACCTTTGCATTCATCTACAATTCTTGATAAAATCTGTAATTCAAAGTAGTTTAAATTGTTTCGCTGCTGAATATTCGGCTCCAACTCATTTCCTTTGTCTTCATTCCCCCCAATCGCTATTAGTTTACCTTTCATAATGACATGCCTATTAATAAATGTCCTTTTTGGAGAATAAATAATTGAATTTTATTCAGTTTTTGGTTGATTACGAAACTATTCTTAATTTCATCGTGTCGACCATACACCTACATTCGGTTTATTAACAAGTCGAAAATTAAAACTTTATTAAGAAATTATTATGAAGATACGTGAAATCAGGGCAATGCGAGGTCCTAACTACTGGTCTATTCGTCGACATTTTTTAATTGTTATGAAATTAGACCTCGAAGAAATGGAGGAAAGGCCCAGTAATTTGATTGATGGCTTCAGTGAACGCCTCGAAAAGTTGTTTCCAACCATGTACGCGCATGAATGTTCGGAGGGTTGTCCGGGTGGATTTTTTAAGCGTGTGAAGGAAGGAACCTGGATGGGTCATGTGGTAGAGCATATTGCTTTAGAGATTCAAACATTGGCTGGGATGGATGTGGGTTTCGGAAGAACCCGATCTACCTCTGAACATGGAGTATATAATGTGGTATTTGCCTACATGGAGGAAAAAGTAGGTATTTATGCCGCAAAAGCCGCAGTTCGTATAGTCGAAGCGTTAGTAGATGACGAAATTTACGACTTAGAGGACGATATTCAAACCATGCGTGAAATTCGAGAAGATGAACGCCTAGGTCCAAGTACTGGTTCAATCGTTCAAGAAGCCGCTGCTCGTGGAATTCCATGGATTCGACTCAATCGTCACTCTTTGGTGATGTTGGGATATGGAAAAAATCAAAAGCGTATTCAAGCAACGGTAACCAGTAATACAGGAAGTATTGCGGTGGAAATTGCATGTGATAAAGAAGAAACAAAGAATTTGCTTGAAGCCGCAAATATTTCGGTTCCCAAAGGAAGAATTATTTATGACGAAGAGGATCTAGACAGAGCGATTGATTCGATCGGTTATCCGATGGTGATTAAGCCTGTAAATGGAAATCATGGTCGAGGTGCAACTATCAATATTCGAAGCCGTGAAGAAGCGATTGAAGCATTAGCCGCTGCAAAGAAAATTTCCAGAGCAGTGATCTGTGAAAAATTCATCACTGGATTTGATCATCGCGTATTAGTGATCGATTATAAATTTGTGGCTGCTGCAAAACGTACTCCTGCTTTGGTGGTTGGAGATGGTAAAAGTAGAATCATGGCTTTGATTGATGCTGTGAATAAAGATCCACGAAGAGGATACGGTCATGAGAAAGTGTTAACTTCTATCAAGGTAGATGATAACACAAAGCAAATTTTGAAAGAGCGTGATCTTACTTTAGATTCTATTTTACCAAAAGATGAAATTTTATTTTTGAAGTCTACTGCAAATATTTCTACTGGTGGAACAGCAACCGATGTAACCGATCAAGTACATCCGCATAATGTTTTTATGGCCGAAAGAATTGCTCGCATTATTGGATTGGATGTTTGTGGTATTGACATCATGACGGATGATATTTCGCTACCCATTTCAGAGAATGGTGGTGCTATTTTAGAAGTAAATGCTGCTCCTGGATTTAGAATGCACTTAGCGCCTACGGAAGGATTACCTCGTAACGTTGCAGAACCGGTGATCGATATGTTGTTTCCTCCAGGTGCAGAAATTCGTATTCCGATTGTTGCCATCACAGGAACAAATGGTAAAACGACTACAACAAGATTGATGGCGCATATTGCTAAAACAGCAGGATATAAAGTTGGATTTACCACGACAGATGGAATCTACATTCAAAACATCATGATGCAACGAGGTGACTGTACAGGTCCACAAAGTGCAGAGTTTGTTTTGAAAGATCCTACTGTTGATTTCGCTGTATTAGAAACGGCTCGCGGTGGTATTTTACGAGCTGGATTAGGATTCCATAAATGCGATATTGGTATCGTTACCAATGTTGCAGCCGATCATTTAGGTCTTAAAGACATCAATACGCTAGAAGATATGGCGCGAGTGAAATCGATTGTTCCCGAAGCAGTGATGCCGAGTGGATATGCGATTTTGAATGCAGATGATGAACTGGTTTCTAATATGGCGAAGGGACTCGATTGTAATGTGGCTTATTTTTCAATGGATGAAAACAACGCGCTTGTTGCGAAACATTGTAGCAAAGGTGGATTAGCTGCTATTGCCGAAAATGGGTATATCACCATTTGTAAAGGAACTTGGAAAATTAGAGTAGAAAAAATCATCAATATTCCGCTTACCTTCCGAGGTAAGGCGGCGTTTATGATTCAAAATATTTTACCAGCGGTATTAGCGAGCTTCATTCGTAATTTCGATATTGGAGATATTCGCTTAGCACTCGATACATTCATTCCATCTCCGGTTCAAACTCCAGGTCGAATGAATTTGTTTGAGTTTAAGAAATACAGTGTCATGGTGGATTATGCTCATAATCCTGCAGGATTCCTGGCTATTTCTAAGTTCCTAGAAAAAATTGATGCAACACCAAAAATTGGTATCATAGCTGGTGTGGGCGATCGTAGAGATGCAGACATTATTGCATTAGGTGCCTTAGCAGCAAAAATGTTTGATGAAATCGTGATTCGACAAGATCGCAATTTGCGTGGAAGATCAGAGAATGAAATTATCAATTTGATGGTTGAAGGAATGCATTCTGTGGATCCAAAGAAAAAACATGTTGTTATTCCGAGTGAACCCGAAGCTATTGATTATGCTTTTAAAAATGCAAAGAAAGGTTCATTCATTGTAATTTGTAGCGATGTAGTTCCTGACGCATTGGATCAGGTAATGAAGTATAAAGATGTGGAAGATAAATTTGAATTGAGTGTTGATGATATTCCAAATCAACATGAACATATAGAACCTACTCCACAAGAAGCGACAAAGTAAATTGGATAGCATTACTCAATTTGCACTTGGTGCAGCTCTTGGTGAATTAGTCGCAGGAAAAAAAATAGGAAGTAAAGCCATTTTGTGGGGTGGTATCGCTGGTACCATCCCTGACTTGGATATTTTGTTCAATCCTTTTTTTACAGAATTACAAAAACTTTCGGTACATCGTGGAATTAGTCATAGTTTGATTTTTGCTTTTGCCGTAGCCCCTATTATGGCTTGGCTTATGAGAAAGTTATATCGAAAAAAACCTGAAATAACATTTCGGATTTGGTTAGATGTATTCTTCATTGGAATCTTTACGCATCCATTGCTCGATGCATTTACCTTGTATGGGACACAACTCTTCTTGCCATTTAGTGATTACCGCGTTGCACTAAATAGCATTGCTATCGTTGATCCTGGATATACTTTGCCTTTATTGATCGGAACGACTTTAACATTGGTGCTGCGGAGAAAGCATCCTACAATGGCTATCAAGATGAATTATCTTGGGCTAATTATTGCGCATATTTATTTCCTCTTGACGATTGCAAATAAATTTTATGTGAATCAGAAATTTGAAGCAGCACTTGCAGATCAAAAAATTATTCCCAACGACTATCTTTCCAATCCAGTCATATTTTCAAATATACTTTGGTGTGCCGTAGCCAAAGACGATAGCATGTGTTATATTGGATACTATAGCATTTTACAGGACCAACCTACTATCCGATTTGAAGGATTTAAGAAAAACGAATATTTGTTGGATAAAATAAAAGATAAGGAAGGAGTTGCCAAGTTGCGATGGTTTTCCAAAGATTATTTTATTGTAGAAGAAAAAAATGATTCACTTGCATTTTATGATGTTCGCTATGGTAAATCAAATTTTACGCCCAACCTCGACAATGAAAAGACGTTTTTATTCTATTTTAAGATTCTAGATAGCAATTCAAGTCCAATGAAAATTCAACAGTACATTTCAAGAAAGGACATGCATTTCTCTGAATTTATTGATCAATTGAAGCATCGAATATTGCATGTTGATTAGTTGATCTGAATATTTTGATGTTTTGTCGGAGCTAACGACGCCTTAGACGAATTCTGTTAATACTTCGTTAATTTCATTGGTGATGAATATACAAAATGCTATTTTTGATAGCATCAATGACAGCGCGTTCCATCCAAATCTATTTATTACTACTGTTTACGCTGCACTTCACCATTTCAAAGGGTGCAAAAGTGGATACCGATACGTTGCGTTCCACTGCTGCCTTGAGAGTGGTGAATGCTCCGTCAGTGGATGGAAAATTGAATGAATTGGAATGGTCATTGGCTGAAGCAACCTCTAATTTTATTCAAGCCCGACCCGACGAAGGTAAGCCAGGCACTCAAATTACGGAGGTAAAAATTTTATATACTGATTTTGCAATTTATGTGGGAGCGTATTGCTACGACACCAAAGCCGATAGCATTTTGAAGCAGTTGGGAAAAAGAGATGATGGAAACTTAAATGCGGATTTATTTTCAATAAAATTGGATCCTTATAACAACCAACAAGATGCTTTTGTGTTTGAAGTTTATGCTTCAGGAGTACAAATGGATTCTAAGTTTAGTGATTTTACTTTTGATGCTGTTTGGCACTCACATGTTAGCTTTGATTCTAAGGGTTGGTATGTTGAGATGGAAATCCCCTACTCTGCCTTTCGTTTTCCGGCTACAACTATTCAAGAATGGGGTTTGCAATTTAATAGAAGAATTCGAAGAATGAGGGAAATGCAAATGTGGTGTTATGTTCCTTCAACCGCAACCAATGCTCAGCTTTATTGGGGTCATTTAAGAGGAATTCAAAATGTAAAAACTCCTTTGCGCTTATCGGTTGTGCCTTATGTTGCTTTAAGCTATGATCATAATCCATTAACGAATGATGATGGGACTCAATCGTATTCAAATTTAAGTTCCTATAATTTTGGTGCCGATATCAAATACGGAATTGACGATCGATTTACACTTGACATGACGTTACTTCCTGACTTTGGTCAAGTGCAATCCGACCGTATTATAAAAAATTTAAGTTATCGTGAAGTAGTATACGACGAGAATAGGCCTTTCTTTCGAGAAGCAACTGAATTATTTAGTAAAGGAAATTTATTTTATTCCAGAAGAATTGGAAAAATACCCAGTGGTTATTATTCTGTATTCAATGAAGTGGCTGAAGATGAAAATTTGGTTGAAAATCCAACACAAGCGAAGCTTCTGAATGCAGTGAAAATTTCTGGACGCACCGATGATGGTTTAGGAATAGGTTTTTTTAATGCTATTACGGATAATGCTTATGCTAACATTGAAAAGAATTCAGGAGAGAAAAGACAAGTGTTGACGGAGCCCTTCACTAATTACAATGTAATTGTGCTTGATCAACAATTTAAAAACAATTCTAATATCTATTTTGTAAATGCCAGCACCATTCGAAGAGATCAATTCGACGATTCTAATGTTTCGGGTGCGGGTGTTCGATTAAGTAATAAGAAAAATACATTTTTAGCTGTTGGTGAAGGTGTGCTCACACAATATTTTGCTGTAGATAAAGAGAAAGAAGGAAATGTTTTTGAGAATACCATGGGCTATAAATATAGTCTGGGACTAGAAAAGCAAGGCGGGATTTTTAACTATGGAGGTTATCGAAATGTTACAAGTCCCGATTACCGAGCTACGGATTTAGGATTTTTCCGAGTGGCCGGGCAAAACAATACAGAAGCCTTCATGAGATTTAGTCGATTTAGACCCTGGAAGGGTATTCGTGAATCGTATAATAATCTTAATCTCTTTGTTGCTGATGATTATAAAACAGGAAAGATTGGAGAGAATAGTGTGAATCTAAGTTTATTCGCAAATCTGATGAGTTGGAATGCAATTTTTGCAGGGGGTGGTGCACAATTAATTCGTCCCTATGATTTTTATGAGGCTCGTGTTCCGGGTGTGCTTTTTCGAGGACTCAGGTACTATTATGCGTATGCAGGATTTAGTACAGACTACAGAAAAAAAGTAGCGCTAGATTATAATTTTAACATTTCAAATTTTATAGATGAGTTTACATGGTTTGGGTATAATAATTCTGTAACTCTTTTAGTGCGTCCTAGCGATAAACTTTTCATGACCTATAATCTGCAATATAATTATGATCCCTTTAATGTTGGTTTTGCAAATTTTGATGAAAACGACCAGCCTCTCTTAGGAGGTCGTAGATTAGATACTTGGGAAAATAGATTTAATGGCACTTATATTTTTAAAAGAGATATGAGCCTGACCATAATTGCACGTCATTATTGGATCACCGGCCAATACAAACAGTATTTTAATTTAGACGAAGAAGGGGAATTGATTAGAAATTTAAATTACCATCAAAATAATAATTTCAATTTTAATGCTTTTAACGTCGATTTTATTTTCGAATGGAGATTCGCACCAGGGAGTGTATTGAATATTGTTTATAAGAATAACATCTCCACAGAAACAGAATTTGTTCGCCATAATTTTAATAATAATATGCGCAATTTAGTCAATGACCCTCAATCAAAAACAGTGGCAATAAAAGTGCTTTATTTTTTAGATTATATAAAAGTGCATGGAAGGTTAGCTCGCACTTTATATAAATCCAAAACTACGACTAGTTACCATCCAAGAGAAAATCAAGTAACTAAGAGAGGATATTAAGCAATTCAGTTTTGAATATTAATCTATGTTATTTCTTTTGGACATGACGCACCATCTAGAAAAATTGTCGTGGCGTTGCCTTAGCGCCTCTGCGCCTTTGCGAGCAATTTTTGCGAAGAAAAGCTTTTGCAAGAAACGTTGCGACTTAAGACTTTGCCTTTGATACTCTCGATAGCTATTAGGATTAACGGAAAAGATTAAACCCAATACGTTGCTGTAATAAACTACGTAGTGATCGTAACTATATTAAAAATTTTCATTGATTTAGATTTATTGCTCGATTGTAAACAGATTATAGTTAAAATAGAATTTATATAATGGCTCGCAAAGGCGCTAAGTCGCAAAGTTTTCTTTTACTAACTTATTG
>JANOPQ010000216.1:0-7328 GCA_031421935.1 Bacteroidota bacterium
AAAAAATCGAGTAGGAAGTAAAGATAAAATAATCTATCGGTTAGTTTATCTTTACTGTCCTCTCACACCACCGTACGTACCGGTCTGGTATACGGCGGTTTGTTAGAATAATTTAAGTTGGACTTCGAGGTTGTTGCGGTACGTTTGGTAGAAGCTTGGTAATCCTTTCTTGTGGAGTACTGCGTTATTGAGACTATGCATCATGATTGGACTATGTGCTGTTCTGCATGCACCCTTACTTGTGTTTACCCATTGGTAAGCTCTCCATTTGGGTATATCAAGTTTGATAAGGTTACGCAGTCTAGTTCTTGTCTTTTGCCATTTTTGCCAAAATAGTTTTCGAACTCTACTACGCAATAGTTCATCTAGTTTAACACACCAGCTTTTCAGGTCTGCTATTTGAAAGTATTGAACCCACCCAGTAATTATTTCCGTTAGTTCCCTCATCTTTGTTTCAACCTGTTGTGCTGTGTTTCGGGATAGCCTTTTTCTGATAGTCCCTTTGATCTTCTCAAGTGGTTTCTCAGCTATTCTAATTCGCCATGCTTTCTTGGTTTTGTAGAAAGAGAACCCGAGCAGGGTGCTTTTTACGGGTCTACTGATTTTGCTCTTCTCACGATTTACTTGTAGTATCAAGTCTTCTTCAATGTACTTTGTGATGCTCGACATTACTCGGCTTGCTGCTTTTGAGCTCTTCACATAAATGCTACAATCATCCGCATAACGAACAAATCTTAATCCTCTTTTAGTAAGTTCCACATCTAATTCATGTAGGATAATGTTGGATAGTAGTGGACTGAGAGGGCTACCTTGTGGTGTTCCTGCCAGCCGTTGACTAATTACGCCATCCACCATAATTCCGCTTCGCAAGTATTTTCCGATTAGCTTCAATGTGCGCTTGTCAGTAATTTTCCTGCTTAGTAGGCTCATTAGTTTGTCGTGGTTTACTACGTCAAAGAATTTTGCTAAGTCTATTTCTACAACGTAAGTGTAACCTGTGTTCAGATATTTTTGCGCTTGAAGGACGGCTTGATGTGCACTCTTGTTTGGACGAAAGCCGTAGCTGTTTTCGTGAAAGTTGGGTTCCCATATCCCGCCCATCCATTGTGATATTCCTTGTTGGATGAGTCGGTCTTTTACTGTTGGTATCCCAAGCATTCTTGTTCCGCCTTGTGGTTTGGGTATCTCCACTTTTCTCACTGCACTTGGTTGATATGTTCCTGAAAGCAATTCTTCTTTGAAGGTTGACCAGTGTGTGGACATGAAGTCGCGAAGTTCATCGGTCTGCATTCCATCCACTCCACTAGCTCCTTTATTGCTACACACTTGTTTAAGTGCGTAGTCAATGTTTCTGATGTCTAAGATTGCCTCTATCATCCTATCTCTTGTCGTTGTCTTTTCTTTTGCGCTCTCCCTATCTTGTTGCTCTGCTTAACTGCACTCCTTGTATCTTTTATTTTCAAGTACTGCTCTATTTTCAAATAAATAGGTTGTTACACTTTTTTTTTCTGTGCTTTGCGTCTCGCAGAAAACGCCTTAGTTCGGTTGCCTTCTAACATTCAGCCCTTCTTAGTTTGACATTAACTAATACTATGGCTTCGGCTGACTTCTGTTTATTCCGATACTAATTGTTTTAAGGCTCTCAGTACTGTTTGTTTCTTTGGCATTCGCTCATACCTCCGACAACTTAAATATACAGATCTCTCAGGGTAAGTTCTTTCACTTTCTATTCATGTAGCCCCTTCATTTACGTTGTTACAATCCGTACAGTATTGGACTTTTGTTTCTTGTGCAACATCATCCTTGTAACATCGCCTCGTATGAAGTTTCTATTCGTGAGCTCGAATATTTGTCGCCAGCTTCCTTCAGATTTCATCTCGCAATGAACACCCTTGCTTTTGACTAACGATAAGTACTGCAACTCTCGTTCGGGACTTTCACCCTATAGGTAAAGAACATGCCTGACACACACAAATACCCCCTCGCCTTTGGAGAGGGGGCAAGGGGGAGAGGCTTGAACTCTATGCTTACAAAAATTTATTCACTAGAGAATACTGCTTTTCTCTTCGATGGTTTCTCTATGCTAAATTTTCTCGCAACCCTCGGCAAGCTCAGGTTAAAAAGGACGCAAAGTTTTAAGTCGCTAATTTTTCTTATAGAGCAAAATGCACTAAGACGCAAAAGATACCTGATGAATATTCAATTTCAACAACAATTAAATCCGAGAATATCCGCAAAATCCGATTCATCAGCGTTCTCTTAAAATTTTAGGTTTGATATAGTTTTTATCTGACCATTCCTGCAAACATACTAGGCGCGGACGCAAAGTTTTATTGACACAAAATTTTATTGTTAAGGTCGCAAAGGCTGAGCAACGAAAATCACTTGCAATGCCGAAAGGATTTTATTTAAAATACATAAGCTTCGTTACGCAATTGTTTTCACTGGTAGCATCGGAAGAAAAAACAAGATAAACACCGGTTGCTACTTTTTCGCCTTTCAAATTTGTACCATTCCATATTGCTTGTGTACCGAGTGCGGTAGTTTGATACACCAACCCTCCACTTACATCTGTAATTTTTACAATACCATTCGGCACTAATCCTTTGATAGCGATTGGACCATCGTACTCTTTACGAACAGGATTTGGATACACTACAATATCATCGCATCCTGTAATTTCATCATTGGGTTCAACGGCATCACTTTGATAACTTATCAATCCTTTATCAGTTCCAAAATAAACTTCACCTGTTTTTCCATTGATGGTGATTGACGTAATATTATTTGAGAAAAGCGGACTATTCTCCAACGTGAAATGCCTAATCTGATTTTGTCCATCCGCACTAAATAAATACACACCTCCCGATTCCGTTCCCACCCATTTCCTGTTTGCACCATCCACCGCAATTGCGGTAACTACTTCCGATGCCAACAAATATTGATATGAATTATCCTGACGAATTAATATTTGTTGTGGAGAAATTGAAGGCGGATAGCATAAATAAATTCCTGTCTGTGAACCAATCCAAATAGTACCTTCTTTATCCATAGCTAAAGCACGTATTCGATTGGATGCAAAATCGACAACATCAAAATTATCATCTGCAGTATTATCGATTGTATAATTTGGATTGAAAACTAACAGACCATCATTCCCTCCTACATTTTCAAAAATGGTTGTCCATATATAACCATTTAAATCTATGATTAAATCTCCCGTTTTTGCTTGCGCATTAATTTTTCCTGGAAAATTAAATGTCTTCCAAGTTCCATCTGTTTTTAATACACTAATTACATTTTTTACACCTGCATTTGAGATCCATAAATTCCGATCGACGTCGAGGGCGATACCATGCACTTTGAATTGAGATGGATTTCCAATCTGCGCAGTAATGGTAGAGTTAGAAGTATCATAACGAGCCGCTACTTGACCATCTTTTAATTCAATGACTCCAGAACCACCCGAACTAATGTACACATGGTTCTTGTTAGATGGATCCACTGCCAAACACATTGCATCATAAAAATTATACTGTGAAAAAAGTGGTGTAGCTGCCGATTTACCATCGTAAGTTGCCCAAGTACCATTATCATACTCCGAAAAACCATCATACTGATATGCATTTATCCAAGTGCCTGTTCGGGGTCCATGCACCACCCATAGCTTTCCATCCACCACTTGCATAGCAGCACATCGAGAAGAATTAGGTCCCATCAATAAAATTTTTTCGAATGTGGAGCCATTAACTTTTAAGAGCCCTCTTGTTTTGTCGCCAATCCATGCAACGCCGTTTACATCCTCCACACCATCATTAAAATCGGGACTTGTAACTACACTACCATTTACATTTCGAATCACATTTAAATTCGTATCAAAAACAAATAAACCTGCAGGAGTCGTCATATACAATTTCCCTTGCTCGGTACGCAAGCTACGTTTTTTGTCAGTTGAAATCATTTCTGCTGGCAAAGGATTTCCCCATGCACCGTTCCATGCTAACATCGTATCTCCATTTGCACGTGTATAATTTACCAGCAGTTGATTATTAAAATAGACTGCATGATTAAAGACACCAACATTTCCGGTGTCTCCTAAAATTCGAGTCCAAGCTGTATAATTTGCGATAAACGGATTATTCAACTGTGCCTGATAAACACCATCATCAGTAACTGCAAAAATATCATTTCCATTGGTAGTTACATCCATCACTTCTGGATGAACACTTGCACTTGAAATAAAGTAAGTGTCCTTAATTTCCTTGCGTAGTAAATCCAAAACTACGATTCCAAATCCGCATGAAAAATAAACATAACGTCCATCCAAACTAAGTTGATTAATCACTTTGCTTCCTGGGATATTTTTCCTTTTGATATCACTCAAATTCAACATTTGATTTTCATCATTGAGCAAATCGATATTCGTATTATTATAGGCGATGATTAATTCATGATACGTTTCTGAATACACGATAGAGCTAATTCCAAAATCATTCAATCCATTCAACTTTGAAAATCGATTGAGGCTATTGTCATCTTTTTCATAAGAAAACAATCCATCTTGCGTAGCGCAAAAAACGCGAGAAGGTGAGATCGCCACTACTTTTCCTTCAAGGTAAGGTAAGTGTTCGCGCCAACTACCAATTGAAAACGACTGCGCATGGATTGGATGAACGGCCAAAAATGAGACGGCAAAGAGGAGCGTAAAGAATCGATTCATAAGATTCATAGAGGTAATATAACTCAGCAATTGTAGAATTATTGTTTTGTCAAAGATCATAAATACCTAGTAAACAATTCAACTTTTAGCCCTAGAATAGCTAGAATCCTACTAAATTCGTAGCCATATTAAAAATAAACATGTTTAGATCACATACCTGCGGAGAATTGCGCATTAGCGACATTGGAAAAGAAGTAACTTTAAGTGGATGGGTTCAGCGCTCAAGAGACTTAGGAGGCATGACTTTCATTGACTTACGTGACCGCTACGGACTCACTCAGCTCGCCTTTAACATGGATAGCAATGCTCCTATGTGTGAAGCTGCGAGAAAGGTTAGTCGCGAATACGTTATCCAGATTCATGGAAAAGTGAAGGAGCGCGAGAGCAAGAATTTGAAAATGCCAACGGGAGAAATCGAAATTGTTGTCGATAAATTGGAAATTCTGAATGCTGCCATTACCCCTCCATTCACAATTGAAGAAAACACCGATGGTGGGGAAGACATTCGAATGAAGTATCGTTATTTGGATCTGCGCCGAAATAGCGTAAGAGCCAACCTCGAATTAAGGCATCGCATGGCCATTGAGACGCGAAATTATTTAGATAAGCAACAATTTTTAGAAGTGGAAACACCGGTGCTCATTAAATCTACTCCTGAGGGAGCTCGAGATTTTGTGGTGCCATCTAGAATGAATCAAGGACAATTTTATGCCTTACCACAATCGCCACAAACGTTCAAGCAATTGTTGATGGTGGCAGGATTTGATCGTTATTATCAGATTGTAAAATGTTTCCGCGATGAGGATTTGAGAGCGGATCGTCAACCTGAATTTACACAGATTGACTGTGAAATGAGCTTTGTGGAGAGAGAAGATATTCTCAACACTTTTGAAGGACTTGTTCGTCATTTATTCAAAACTGTAAAGGGCATTGATATAGGCGAATTGCCTCATATGACCTATGCGGATGCGATGAGATATTATGGATGTGACAAGCCCGATACCCGCTTTGAAATGCGTTTTTGCGAGTTAAATGAAGTTGCTAAAGGAAAAGGATTCAAAGTTTTTGATGAAGCGGAATTGGTCGTTGGAATTTGTGCGAAAGGTTGTGCCGAATACACCCGCAAACAAACAGACGAGTTAATTGAATTTGTAAAACGTCCGCAAGTGGGTGCTAACGGTATCGTCTATGTAAAGATGGGTGCAGATGGAAGTATTAAGTCGACGGTTGACAAATTTTTTACACCAGAAGATTTAAAGAAGTGGGCGGAGATCATGAAAGCTGAGGCGGGAGATTTACTGATGATCATGGCTGGAGATGCGAACAAAACCAGAAAAGCATTAAATGATTTACGATTAGAGATGGGCACTCGTTTAGGATTGCGCAATAAAGATAATTATCAATGCCTATGGGTAGTTGATTTTCCATTACTCGAATGGAGTGAAGATGCATCTCGATTCTTTGCGATGCATCATCCCTTTACTTCACCTTTATTGGAAGATATTTCCTTATTAGAAACTGACCCAGGAAAAATTAGAGCGAATGCTTACGACATGGTCATCAATGGCGTTGAAGTAGGCGGTGGAAGTATTCGCATCTTCAATAAAGAATTGCAGAAAAAAATGTTTAGTATTCTTGGATTTACGGATGAAGAAGCGCAAGCACAATTCGGATTCTTAATGACGGCTTTTGAATATGGAGCACCTCCACACGGTGGAATTGCTTTTGGCTTCGACCGACTTTGTTCCTTGTTTGGAGGCTCGGAAAGTATTCGTGATTTCATTGCATTCCCTAAAAACAATTCGGGAAGAGATGTAATGATTGATGCCCCATCAATTATTCATGCGGATCAATTGAAGGAACTCGGGATTAACACAACCAATTAATAGGAGGATGTAACTTCCGTTAAAAATAAATTGGGAAATGTTTGTAGCAAAGTAAGCTTCTAAGCAAGCCAAATGAAATACTAAATTTAGCAATTATAATACTATTAAGTATCCTAGACCGTTTTAAATTGGTGTAGATTGATCAATAGCATTAGTATGGTATTCAGTAAATGTAAAAAAGTAATAACGAGAGGACAACTTTTATTTGTCCTCTCGTTATTTTTCATAAACAATGCGTATTCTCAAAAGAATACGATTGAAGTTAATGGATATTGGCCAACGAAGTCATTTATCTCATCTGATAATTATCAAAAAAGTTATATTAAGCAATATGATTTCACACTGACTTATAGTAGTTCTTTTATAAATAAAAAGGCATACGCTTTATATTGGAGCGCCGGTGTAGAGATTTCTGTTTTTAAACTTAAATCGGAATTAATTACTCCAACTGAATTAATACCTATAGCGATTTCTAGTGTTGACTACAGAGGGCTTTCATTGGGTATTAAATCGACGCATAGGCTAGGAAAAATTGCACTATCAAAATTACAACTTACTTTAGGGGTAAATGGAGTGTATGTAATACCCTATGAAACACAAATTGTAAATTCCTATAATTTTGAAGACTCAACTAATACTACCGTAGGGGCCATCACCGATTTCCATATTCATAATCATATCAGATTTGCGGCTGAGGTTGGCGTTAATTATAAAATAGCTTC
>JANOPQ010000217.1:0-8156 GCA_031421935.1 Bacteroidota bacterium
TATTTAGGCGCATTTTGCCGTAGTTTAATTAATTTTTAACCCATTTAAAAATATTTTAATATTTTTAATAAAACAAACCCCCCCCCCCCCCCGCAATTTGTTAGCATTGTAACTATTTTTATAATGCTTGTTTTCTTAGCCACAACATCTGAAACTACGTTAGCTGGTAACTTTACTTGGACAGGTACCACCAATAAAAACTGGAATACTGCTGCCAATTGGTCGCCCAGCGGTATTCCCTCCACAAACGATACCGTGAACATCGCAGTTGGCAACGACACCCTTTTACTCGCAGCCAATACCACTATTGGTCGTTTGCTGATGAGTGGACGAAACCTAAACCTAAGCGGATATGAATTGGAGGTGACGGCACACGCGGCACTTAGCGGAGGGAAAATTTATGATGGCATACTTAAACTCCGTGGATCTTCCGTCACTTTCGCTGGCACCCATACCGCTTGCCAAATTGATTGCATCGCATCACAACTACTGTTTAACGGCGGTGTGTTTGACGGAGAGGGGAGCTTTGAACAGAACGGCACAACGGCTGGCTACGGGAACGGAGGGTGTGTATTTAATGCACCCGTGATAATTAAAAAAAGTACTAATGCTATTTTACGCATGGGAGCGGCTTTACCCGACACCTTCAACAGCCTCGTAGAGTTTATTTGTGAAAACAAACAGCCGCTGGAAATCTCCTATGGTAGCGCTTCTGTTTTTTATGATTTGGTCTCACTGACATGCACCGGAATAAACTCATCAATGAACGTAGGTAATGCTACCCATTCCGTTAAATTATTGGACGAAGCGGCGCTGGTAACAGGTGAAGGAGGTCTGACCGATGGAATTATTACCCTTAAAGGTATTCACCAAAGCAGTCAGGTGGGGAATGAATTAATCGGAGACGATGGGCTGGTGATCAATATGGATTCCTGTACTTTTAACGGTGATGTTACACTTACCGCACCTTCCATACTCTTGAAAAATTCGGTTTTTACAGGTGATGTCTCATTTACCAAAATACGAACATCCTCGAATAGTCATTGCTACGGCGGTAATGCTTTTTACGGAAGTGTCACGCTGGATAATCAGGATGGCAACAGTGCCTTCCGCTTTGCGAACATTACAGGAGATCATTTTTATAACAATGTGATATTTGTTCCGGAAAGCAATGAAATACAAATGGCTTACACAGGCAACACGTGGTTTGAAGGTGATGCATCCATAAACAGCAACGAAATTTATTTTAACAACAGTAACGGAAAAGTCATTTTGTCGGGCGAAAATAACCAAACCTTAGACGGAACTGACCCTTATCTTTTTTGCAAATTGGAAATAAGTAAAACTTCAGGATCAGTTCAATTGAATCAGCAGGCCTTCATCGATTCGGCGATTACCTTTGAAAGTGGCATCCTTTACACGGATTCGCTTCTCACCTTAAAAGCAACTGCCACCACTACCGGTGCAAGTAACCTCAGCTTTGTGGATGGAACGGTAAAGAAAATTGGGAATACCGCTTTTGTTTTTCCGGTGGGAGATGATGGGCATCATTACCCTTTAGAAATTTCTGCACCATCAAATAGTACTGATGCATTTAGTGTTATTTATAAGAACGAATTCCATAATGAAAGTGATAGTTCAGATACTACGTTGACTTATATTTCTACTTGTCAATTTTGGGATATAAAGCGCTTAACGGGAAGTTCTAATGTTAGTGTTAAGCTTAATTGGGATAGTTTGGGGTGTGGAGTTTTTGATACTACTGGGCTAGCAGTTGCTTTGTGGAATGGCACTAAATGGGTTGACAAAGGACGTTCCTCAATGAGTGGAAGTGCCTATTTTGGTTACCTATGGAGTTCTTCAGCAATTTCCTCTTTTTCAAAAGTAACATTAGGAAGTATTAAACCAGTCTTTACAGTCACTCCTGCTCTGAATACGGCTTCAGAAAGGTCGTTGCCTGAAGATATTTTTGGGTACAATGCAAATAATATGACTGCTTCAGATGCTAGTGGAACTCCATTACAATCGTGGGAGATATTATTTAATTGGGATAATCTTTCAAATGGCAAGAAGTTTTTCAGTGACAAACAAGTTACTTTAATGCGGATTCCTGCAGGTACATTATCTAATTTTTCCGACTGGAGAACTAACTATCATTTGATAGAACGTGATTTACCTTTCGATTGGTTTTACGATAAAAATTCTTATAAACTTCCAATGAATCGGACAGGAAACAGTTATGATCATCTTAAGTTGAATTTAGAAAAGGTAGCCTGCCGACCAATCATTGCCATGAATATGCTCACCTCAACATTTTTTTTCGAGCTCGCTTCATTTTATAGTCTGAATGAAAATAATTTACCTTTACGATACATTGAACTAGGAAATGAATTTTATTTAACGGATGAATATTATAAAGAAATTTTTCCTTCTGTAAACGATTATATGGACAAAGCATTATTATGGGCAAATGATATAAACGATATTACGGAGTTTCAAAATGCTGAAATTGCTGTAATAGGGGCAATCGCTGATGATAGTGATTATGGCAGAAAAAGGGAGTGGTTAAATCAAGTTTTGGAAAGGTTAAAAGTAACTAATCATGTAGATGCGATCACACTGCATGATTATATCAAGGAAGGTGGAGTGGGTCTTCCATGTACCGGCTCTCTTCTAGAAAGTGGCATCGAGAACTTTTTATTGAACCCTTTTTTACATATTTCAGATATACAAAACAAGGAATTTTTAAAAATTCAACAGTTTAATGCTACCTACGACCCTAAAGAAATTTGGATTACAGAATATAATTTAGATGATGATAACGACCTTAGAACAGGCACATGGGCTCATGGTTTATTAGCTGCAGTACTCACTTTAAAATACTTGGAAACACCCGAGGTTACTAAAATAGTTTCTCATACTATGCTTTCTGGTGGGAAATATGGAAATGTATTTGAATCTATTGATGCTTTTACTGAAGTTTCTTGCCATGGAAGTTATTCAAATGTTACTCGTAAAGCTGAGAAATCGGCTTTAGGCTCTGCGTTAGATGCAGTAGCTTTTGCAATGAGAGATGCAATTAAGGCAACCCCTTTAGATTTTCCTGGAGCGGATTTATTTGACTTAAATGGAGATTATGCTAATATTTATGGTTGGACGTTTGAAGATGCGAATGGTTTTATAAAAACGATAATTCTTAATTTGTCAAGTAATGAATATGAAATAAACCTTGGAACTATTTATACTTGTCCTTGTACATTAAACTTAAAACCAGTTTTGATTTGGGCAAATTCTAATTCACATGTTATTATTGGTGATCCAAATTCTAGCCCATCTAATTTTATGGAGGAATTAAAAATTAAAACTCCTACTTGGGTAACTCCTGAAAGTGTATCTATGAATCCTTTTTCGATACTTATTATTGATGAAAGTCCAAGTTCAGCAAATCATATCAGAAATGTTCGATTAACTGATGATGAGATTTGCAGCGGAAGTTCAACTACTATGGTAATCGAAAGTAACGAATCACTTGTAGGTGATGATCCTATTTGTAATTCTTGTCCATTTACTATTGACTTAATAGAAAATATAGGGGATCGCTGGATTTATTTAATAGAGGCAGGAAGTGTTTCTTTTACTCAAACTTACCCCATTAGTCCTTGTTTAAATTGTGATCCAATTAATATTACTGTTCATCAGGATATTTCTGATTTAGTATTGAGTGCTACAGCAACTGATTATTGTCCCGGTGCAGCAGCTATTACACTTGAGGCAAGTTTTACTCAAGGCCAGGGCGGTTCCAATACCGAGACATATTCTTTTCTTTGGGCACCAGATTCTGGATTGGTATCTAATCTGTGTTCTAACTTTCCTTCCCCCATGTGTTGGAGTATAGATGTAGAGCCAGATCGTACAACAACTTATGGAGTATATGTTACCGATGGGCAGTGTTGGAGTCATGATGAGGTGGAGATTAAAGTCCCTGTATCACATTTAGATTTAGGAAATGATATTACTATTTGCGATGGAACCAGTATAAATATAATTCCGGATTTTGAATTGTCAGTAACTCCAACGACAACAATTTATTCTTGGTCACCAGGTAGTTCATCATCGACCACATTTTCTCCAACGCCACCCCAAGGCATTACAAATTATCATTTATCTTTAACAATTAATGGTTGTTTAATAGAAGATGATGTCACTGTAAATGCAATAGCATGTTGTAGTACGGGCACTAGTGTTCATATCCAGCCTATCGAAATGTTTATTCCAAATACAAATCAAGATCATAATGAATATTACAATCATGTTGAAAATTTGGCCGTTAGTTGTTCAACAAATTGTCCAGGATGTAGTATATTATATGATCCACTTACAGGGAATCAAAATAAAGTAACGATTGATGGTATTAGCCCACTTTCCTCTACGTTGTTTATTGATGGTGAATTTAGAATATGCAATGACATCAATGATCCTAATGTAGCAGGCCTCGAAGTAGATGGAATGGATTTAACTTTAAGAAATTTAACATTAAACATGGGAGAAAATGCATGGATAAATGTTATGAGTGGAAGAAAACTAGTGCTAGAAAATTGCACTTTAACCTCTTGCGGAACTAATATGTGGCTTGGAATTTTATTAGATAAAAAGGGAGAAAGCAACGCTCCTGAAATTGAATTTCTTGGAATAAATAAAATCGAAAATGCTCAAAAAAGTGTGTATTTAACACGAGAGGCGATATACCATATTGATGCGGTCACTTTTAATAATTGCTATATCGATATTGAAGTCATTAATCATAAAGGTGCAGCGGGTTCAAATTCAATTACGGCATGCACTTTTCAAAGCAGTGGTGCAGGGCTGATTGCACCACATTTTGGAGAAAGGAAATTTGCCGGGATTGTTTTAGATGATGTAAATTTGATTAATATTGGAGTTAATAGTTCTACTGCTGGTTTCGAAAATACATTTGATGGCTCAATTTATGGCATTAAAAGTAAGAATAGTAGTGTAAAATTATTGAATAGTGAATTCCATGATATCTGGAATAATGAATCAACTCCAACGAGAGGAATGTGTTTTTATTCAGAGTCTGATTTTGATTTTTCTGATCGATCAATTCAGATTGGTAACGGCGCTCCTAGTGGCCTTAACTCTTTTTACAGGTCTCGTTCTGGACTTGTAGGTTTTGGAGAAATGAACTATAATATTAGAAAAAACGAATTTGGAATTAATGATGATGAAGCTGATCGATTAAGGAATCATGGGATAGGAATTTCTTCAAATGGAAATAAAGAGATCACAATAAGTGCTGGAAATTCATTCAAGCAATATAATAACGGAATTCTTATATCAAGGCCAGGAGGTAAAGGAACTATTTTGATTGACGATAATGATTTTTATCAAGCTTTTATTTCTAGTAACAATTTTATGGGTACGGCTATAAACGTATTTTCGATGCACCCTACTAAAATGACGAATGCTATAATTAGTAATAATACAATTGGTACTTCAACAGGTTCTGATCAAGCCCGTATTGGAATTCGATTATCCATGCTTGATCGGTTAATATTAGAAAATAATGAAATCAATTTTCATTTGAGTGCTGTGCCTAATGAAAACTATAGAGGCATTTGGTCCCAAGTTTGTAAAAACATTAAAATACAAAATGTTAATGAAGTGACAAATCAAAGTGGATTAGTTAGTAATATTGCCAATTCGCTAATTGGAATTAGGATGGACATGTCATATGGTTCGTGCATAGAAGAAAATACACTTGAAAATCTTGGATATGGAATGTCTTTTTCCGGGAATTCTGCAGTGTATTCGCTTTTGCAAAACAACTTTAACAATTACAATCAAGGTATTCATCTTGAATCTGCTGATATTGGTTCAAAACAAGGTCATGAGTATACTTATTCGCCTGGCACTGGCAATGTTCTTGAAAATACTTGGGTAAGTGCAGAAGACGATGAAAAACGAGTTGAAGGTACTTTGAGTAATTCTGGTATTGACTGGTACTACAACGATGCCAATACAACTTTGGAACTTCCAAGTTCAGGGAATCTATCAATATTTACTCGCCCTCTTTCTGATCCAACTTCATTTAGTCAGTGCCCGGATTTTGAAGCTAGTGATGTTCCCCCAATAAATGCTAAAACGAGGAATGATCTATTTGGCGGAATCGTGAATGATACAGCACGTTATGAAGAAGAGTACTATAACCAATTTCGTTATTTAGCACGGCAGGCAGTATATCAAACATTAAAAGAATTTCCGGACTTATTAGAAATGGATGATGATGCCGATAATGATTTTCAGGAATTCTACCAATCCCAAATTAACAGTAATATCAATAAAATTGATTCTGTGGAAACTTTGTTTAGTGAAAATAAATTAACCGAGGCTGCTGCATTATTATCGAATTTTGAAGACACAAATGCCATTGAGTCTTACTATAAATATGTTTATCTAGCTTATTTGAACTATATTGCAAATGGTGATTCTGTATTAAGCCCCTCTGACTCTTCCATATTATTAGAAATTGCTAATTTGAATTCACTTACCGGTGGCAAAGCAGTTTTTGTTGCGCGAAACATGCTCAATTTAGAAATAGAAGATGAGTTGAGTTCCTCACTGCGAATGCAGCAAATTAAAAATAATTCTAAATATGAAAAACCAAGCAACTTGAAAGTATTTCCTAATCCGGCTTCTGTAAGTGTTCATGTAGAAATTTCTAATGGTGTTATACCGGAAAGAACAGATTTCTTTGACCTTGCAGGCCGTATATGTTTTACTCATTTTGGGTCAGGCGATATTAATGTAAGCAAATTGCAACCTGGTTTTTATTTTTTAAAAGCGGAAGCAAATGGTAAATTGTATTTTGGAAATCTAATCTTGAAAAGATGATGAAATGTTTTAAAATAATTTATTGCATGATATTATTATTCAATTGTAGCTCAATCGCTCAATTCAATAATAATTCATGGGTGTTTGGAAATAGCGCGGGAATTCAATTTAATGGAACAAATCCACCAACCACATTTACATCTAGTTCAAACTGTAGAAACGGAGTAACTAACATTAGTGACTCTTCAGGGATTTTATTGTACTCTGCCTTGTTGAATAATTCTTTACCAAATAATGGATATGTTTGGAATAAATATCATCAACCTGTTTCAGGCGCGAATTTAATTAAAGGAAATGCATGGTATCATGCAGGGCTTTTTATTCCTGAGCCTGATAGTGATTCCATAACCTATTTGTTTACAGCTGGAGTGACTTCGAGTAATCCTTTTGGTTTATATTATTCAAAAATAAACTATAAAGCGAATAGTGACTCGGGAACAGTAATTGTAAAAAATGTAATACTAAATACCTTTCCAGCTTTTGATGGGCTCATGGCAGTGCAACATGGAAATGGACGTAACTGGTGGTTGATTTTCCAGCGCTGGTACACTAATTTTACTCCAACCGATACGTTTTACATTTATCAAATTAATCCACAAGGAATTTCTGGGCCGGTAAAACAAAGTATTGGTTCTCCTCACAAAACAAATCTAGGTCATTTAGTGTTTTCTCCTGACGGTACAAAGTTTGCGAATGTTAGTTGGATAGGATTAATTGAAATTTATAATTTTGATAGGTGTAATGGGCAAATTACATCCTCTGTGAATATTGAAATTGAACAAGCTACTTCTCCTGTTGTTAATTATGAAAGTGTATCCTTTTCACCCGACAATTCAAAATTATATGTGCCCGGTTACTCGCAATTAAATGGTCCGCAATACTTATATCAGTTTGATTTGAATGCCACAAATATTTCTGCCAGTAAATCCATAATCCATACTTTTCTCGATCCTGATATAGGTATTGGAAATTTAAAATTAGCTCCTGACGGTAAGATCTATTTAACTGCAATGGATGAAGGATTTGCATATCCATATCCGGATACGAGTAGTGCATTTACACAAATCAATAGTTATCTCAGCGTCATCAACCAACCTGATTCTCTCGGTCTCGCCTGCGATTTTCAACCGTTTAGTTTTTATTTAGGAGGCGCCAGAACGTATTACGGCCTTCCCAACAATCCCGATTATGAACTCGGCGCATGGGTTGGCTCGCCCTGCGATACACTAACGGTGAGCCTTAAC
>JANOPQ010000218.1:0-4413 GCA_031421935.1 Bacteroidota bacterium
ACACATCGCGACCAAAATATCCACTTAAGAATAATCGATCCTTGGGCGACAACGTATAATTTACTTTAGCATTCAAATCATAAAAATAATAGGAATTTCCGGCAATTCTAGAATCCGATTTGATGAAAGGTTCGCGCAAAAACAGATCGATAAATGTTCGTCTACCACTAATCATAAACGAACTTTTATCTTTTACAATCGGACCTTCCAACGTCAATCGAGAAGCGATGTAACCAATACCACCAGAGGCTTTGAACTTCTTTTGATTTCCATCCTTCATCGCAATATCGACTACGGAAGCCAATCGACCACCGTATTGAGCAGGCATTCCACCTTTAATAAGCGTAACATTTTTTACCGCATCGGGATTAAACACCGAAAAAAATCCAAAAAGATGAGATGCATTATATACAACACCTTCATCCAACAAAATCAAATTCTGATCGGGACCACCACCACGCACATAGAAGCCAGAGTTACCTTCCCCAGCATTTTGCACGCCCGGAAGAAGTTGAAGTGTTTTCAAAATATCTACTTCACCAAGCAGGGCGGGTAAACTTTTAATTTTATCCACTTCCAGTTCCACTCTACCCATATCGGTACTTTGAACATTCTTATCCTTTCTATCGGCGGTGATTACGACTTCTTTTTTCTCAATTCCATTAGGTAAAAGATCAACATCCAATTTTTTATCAGCTGATAAGTCGATATCCAACACTTGTTCTCTGTATCCAATATAATTGACAATTAAAGTATACTTCCCAGGATTTAGAGTCAATGAAAAAAAGCCATAGGCGTTAGCGTTAGTACCTTTTTGCATTTCCTTGATGTAGATGGCTGCACCGATCAACGCTTCGCCAGAAGTGGAGTCCTTTACATAACCAGAAACGGTTACTTTTTTTTGATTTTCCTGAGCAGAAACAGATGTGGAAAATAGAAATAGCCCAATGGCTAAGAGGAGATAATATTTCATAGGGGTACAAAAGTAAGCAGATTCGATGGTTTCATAAGAATACTCTGATGAACAACAACGTTTTCAGCACTAAAATGTTTTTATTTCAGTCTGAAGCGAATATTAAAAAATTTGTCCCAAAACCTTAAGTTATGTATTTTTGCATCATCATTTTTTCGGGGTGTAGCGTAGCCCGGTATCGCGCCAGCATGGGGTGCTGGAGGTCGTCAGTTCAAATCTGGCCACTCCGACTAATAAAAAACAAAAAGGGATCGGCTTGCCGATCCTTTTTTCAATTTATGCAGCGTTGAAAGCTTGCTTTCAAAAGCGGATATAAATTGAAAAAAAGGAATGCAATTCAACTTTTTGTTTTCATTAGGTCACCCCCAACTCCAGATCGGCGTAGCCAATCTGGGGCCACTCCGCAAATTTATGCAGCGTTGAAAGCTTGCTTTCAAAAGCGGATATTTACCTAAATCTTACTTTGTCGAGACATAGCGATCAAATCTAAGTCTCACTGATATGGACTCATAAACGGAAATCTCTATCTTTGTCCACTCTAAAATTGTATCATGCAAGAAGAATTAGCTCTTATCTTTAGTGTTGACGGCCTCATCGGACTTTTTACGCTGATTATCATGGAAATTGTATTGGGGATAGACAATATCATCTTCATTTCTATTTTGGCGGGAAAACTCCCTAAAAATCAACAAGAGAAAGCCAGACGTGTGGGACTCATCCTTGCCTTAGGAATTCGAATTTTATTGCTTTTCAGTATTTCCTGGATTGTAGGATTGAAAGAACCTTTCTTTACCATCATGGATCAAGGATTTAGCGGACGCGATATTGTTTTACTCATTGGCGGATTATTTCTTATGGCGAAAAGCACGACGGAAATTCATGGGAAAGTCACCGATGAAGAGGATCATACAAAGAAAAGCTTGAAAAAACTCACTTTAAATTCTGCAATACTTCAAATTATCGGATTGGATATTATATTCTCATTTGACTCTATTTTAACCGCTGTAGGATTGGTAGATCATGTAAGCATTATGATCATCGCCGTTATTGTTTCCATGATTGTAATGATGGTTTCTGCAAGAGCGGTATCCGATTTTGTAAATAATCATCCAACCATTAAAATGTTAGCGCTTTCTTTCCTTTTGATGATTGGATTTATGCTCACCATAGAAGCATTTCATGTTGAAGTACCCAAAGGATATGTTTATTTCGCAATGGCGTTTTCACTGCTGGTTGAGTTGTTGAATATGAGGGTGAGGAAAAAAACTAATTAAGAATTCAGAATGCAGAATTCAGAATTCAGAATTAAAATAACTACTAGATAAAAACATTTTTTTCGCTTCGAAAAATTTATTTCAAAGTCTAGGGAGATTATGTCTTGATAGCTATCGAGATCAGACTTAAGAAGTTTAAATTGGTAAAGATTAGTGGACTAAAACAATATTTTTGCTTCGAAACAAAGAAGAAAATTCTTAATTCCTAATTCTGAATTAATGAATCGGTTGTTCAAAATGCCAAGACAAATACGCTTGAAATCCTTTCCAAACTCCATATATCATTAACCCCAAAATTAAAAGCTTAATTCCCATTTTGACCCATGGAATTTCATATATTTTGGAGAATGGGTACATCTTTAATTCATTAAATATCTATTCAACCAAGTTGTGCTCAAAGGCACTTTGAATTTAGAAGAAAGTTCTTCTACACTCAACAACGTGATGTCATACACTTTTGTATTGGCATTGATTTCTGCATGTTGAATTTTCTGTTCTATTTCCTTCAAAGGCAAAATGCATGTCTCACCATTTTCTTGTAAAAAAGTTACATTAAGTCGTTCTAGAAAACTTAATGATAACTCTGCTCCTAATTCTTTTACAAACTGATGTAACTTATCGATAGAGCAACCACTGGCCCCTGTATTTTTTTCATCAACACTAATGATTAAAAATGCTCGATCTACGATTTTAAATGCAGCATCTAAATCCATTTTATGAGCAGTCCATGAATGTAAAAAAGCGGAACTACGATCTTCTATCTTTTCAACTTCAGCAATATTTAACAATCGAGAACTTGGGAAAATCCAAATTCTCGCATTTTTGGGGAGTGTATCGAACGAAATTAACATAATGATAAAGGTACGAAAAACTTGTTACTTTAATTGCTTATTGATGGTAAAACTGACTATTCTTGGTCGCCTATCACGTTTATTTCTTCTTTTTTCATAGCAACCTTCCAAACTTTCTCTCCGTCTTCTTCCACTTTCTCCAGCGTAATTTTCTGTTCATTTTCATTGCCTTCCTCTTTAAAATAAACCATGGCTTTCTTACCTTGAATATCTTCAGAAAGAATTGTGATTTTATTTAATTTTTCTTTTGCCTCACTTCCATTCAATTCTTCAATCTTCTTAAATTGTTTTAGCAATTTAATGGTTTCTTTGGTTCCAAACTCAGCTGCTTTATCGTAATCATGTTCTTGAATGGCTGCTAAAAAAAGTTCTGCAACAGGAATTGGACCTTGATCTTTCTTGCAAGAGGTAAGTGTAAAGAAGAAGAGGATGGCTAGAAAATAAATTTTGTTTTTCATTCTTTGCTATAGTTATAAATCAATTTCGCATGTTCATTTAAATATAAATTATCAGGAGCAATATACTTGAAATCACCTGCTGCAGAAATAGGGAAATAAGAAGAATCCCCTGTAGATTCAACTATTAAATCTCGAATCCATTCACTGCAATATACTTGACTATGGTCGTCCATATCAAATTTCGCATCGAATAATAAATTCTTTTTAAGGTTGAGATTAAGTAACGTAGTAAAATTTTTATTTTGAGAATTATTTAAATCTAATCGATAGACTGCTCCTTCATTACAAATGGATGTGTTCCAGAATTGACTCAGCGGTTCTACCATCAATGCAGGTCCAGGACGGTCTTGTTGCACATGTGCTACATAAGGAATGTTATTCTTGATTAGCACAATGCCTGTATGACCATATTTCTTTTCCTTTAAGGAGCAATTTTGAAACATTCTACTGATGAGTCCGTGTCCATTTCGAAACACTAAATCACCCGTTGATAAAGCAAGTTTTGGTAATTTTACTTCTTCGGTATGTTTTCTAATCACTCCTGAAACATTATAAATTAACAGTGCATTCACTACCACGACCACGCCTACTACAATTCCAATTCTAATTTTATTTCTCATACATTACATTCTATCAGGGACACCAATACCCAATATAGACATTGTTCTTTTAATGGTTTTTGAAGTTTGATCGCACAGTTGAAGTCGGAATTTAGAGGTAGGAACAGCAGCCTCATCTACAATGGGAAATTCGTGGTAAAACTGATTAAAAGTTTTAGCTAACTCATACACATAATTCGCCATCACCGCTGGACTGTATCTATCAGCCGCTTCTCCTATCATAAATGGGAATTTTAG
>JANOPQ010000219.1:0-52789 GCA_031421935.1 Bacteroidota bacterium
CTGTACCGGTCCAATAATCTTTATTGCTAATGCGGATAGTATATGAAATAGCTTTTTGCAAATTAAAGGATGGTAGGGCAGGAACTTCTTTAGGAAAATAATCGTCACTGGTTCCTTCTCCGCGAATAGCAGCAATCGGTAAAATTAAATCACCAATTTGATTTTTCTTTTTTAAACCACCACATTTTCCTAAAAATAAAACGGCTTTAGGCTTAATACTACTTAGTAAATCCATGATGGTAGCGGCATTTGCACTTCCAATCCCAAAATTGATGATGGTTATACCTTTCGCCGTAGCACAGGACATGGGTCGGTCTAAACCTACGATTTTCACTTTGTTCCATTTGGCAAATAATTCCACATAGAGTTGAAAATTAGTGAGTAAGATGTATTTTCCGAACTTCTCGAGCTTCTCCCCAGTATATCTTGGAAGCCAATTTTCAACGATTTCTTTTTTGCTTTTCATAGAATAATTTTACAAGGGGGAGTTTTAATTTTATTCCTCCCTATTAGAAATGTAATTTTGAGCAATGAATGATTCTACATTGGAACACTTGAACTTTCCAGACTTTTCTTTTCGGGTTCGTGAACAAGGGCAAAGTAAACAAATTTTTGACTCAGTGAGGAGACGATTTGTAGCCTTAACTCCCGAAGAATGGGTGCGCCAAAATCTTATTCAATTTATGGTGCAGGTATATCGATATCCCTTATCGCTAATGGCTGTAGAGAAAATAGTGAAAGTGAATGGCTTGTCTCAACGTGCGGATGTGGTCATCTATGATCGTTCAGGAGCTCCTTGGCTAATTGCTGAATGTAAAGCTCCTTCAGTAAAGATTTCCCAAGATACTTTTTTGCAAGCCGCTCGGTATAATTTTTCTCTTCAAGTGGCTCATGTGCTTTTAACTAACGGCAATGAGCATTATTGTTTGAAAAGATCGGAGGATCAATTTGAATTTATGGAGTCATTGCCTGAATTTGAGGCCTAGTGTTCCTTGACTTAATTTTAATGGATGGTCTAGAGCATACTAAGGCATTTCTTATCTTTGTTTGATGATGGATTTATTGTATTTGGTAGTTGGAATCGTTGTAGGAACATTAATTTCTTACCTCTTTTTGAAGATGCGATCAAAGGATGATTTGAATAACTCTGCTACATTGACAATGAATGTGGAAAGAGAAAAAGCTGTCTTACTTCAACAAGTTGATGATTTACGAGGTCAAGTGGTGAAAGCCGAGCAAGTAAGTCATACGTTGCAAAATGAACTGAAGGATTTGAACACATCAAAAGTGAAAGCAGAAACGGTTGCACAGTCTTTAGAAGCCCGACTCACTGAACATAAAAATGAATTGGAAACAATTCGCGTGCAGATGAAAGAACAGTTTAGTGCAATTGCCTCCGATATTGTTTTAAAGAATTCACAACGAATTCAAGAAGATCATAAAACAAAGCTGGATGATATTTTAAATCCACTAAAGGATAAAATAGAGAAATTCGAAACGCAAGTTCGTACTTCTCACGAAGAACGTATTAAAGAGAATCAATCCCTGAAGGAACAATTGATTCAATTGCAAACTATGAACAAGTCGATTGGTGATGAAGCTCGCAATTTAGTTTCTGCTTTGAAAGGCCAAGCGAAAACTCAAGGTAATTGGGGCGAGATGATTTTAGAAAAAATATTGGAGCGTTCTGGCTTAGTGAAAGGACGTGAGTATTTTGTTCAAACAAGTCTCCAGTCTGATGAAGGAAAACGTTTTCAACCCGATGTAATTATTAGTCTACCCGAAGGAAGAAGTATTGTAGTGGATGCTAAGGTTTCTCTAATAGCGTATGAACGTTATGCAAACGAAGAAGATGATATCGCAAAAGCATTAGCTTTAAGAGAGCATTTGAGTTCTGTGCGTAAACATATTAAAGATTTGAGCGCAAAGAATTATCAATCATTGCACGGTATTAATACATTGGATTTTGTGTTGCTCTTTATTCCCGTTGAACCCGCATTCGCACTGGCGATTGAACAAGATCATGAGTTGTTTAACGAGGCGTTTGAAAAGAATATAGTGCTCGTTACTACTTCTACCTTGTTAGCCACATTGCGAACAATTGCAAGTATTTGGAGATTGGAATATCAAAATAAGAATGCTGTCGAAATTGCTCGCCAATCGGGCGACCTGTATGATAAATTTTCTGCATTGATTGAAGATATGATTTCAATAGGTAAGAAAATGAAGGATGCACAGTCTGCTTACGAAGGCACCATGAATAAACTACATACAGGGAATGGGAATTTGATTTCTAGAGTGGAAAGATTAAAGAAATTGGGCGTGAAAACAACGAAACAAATTAATCAGACGTTAATCGATCGTACTGAAGATATCCAAGAGTTAGAAGAAGGTAATGAAGATGTAAATGCTAATATGCAGTCGAAATAATGTTGTTGTCGCCAACAGAACTCAAGTGTACTGAAAGTAGAATCCAATTTTTTGATTGGATCGTATTCGCTTTTTTTATTTTTATTTTTGTGGGTTGTAAAACCTCCTCAAAACTTAGTAATGAAAATTTAACGACTCAACTTTTTTATCAATCAGAAACTTTTTCTCCGGATGTATTGTTGTTCCATAAAAGTACAGAGCTTTCCATGCTACATTTTTCTGTGGATGAAAAAGATCTGCTTTTTGTAAATGATGGGAAATCATTTTCAAGCAGGCTCTTGGTGGAGTATTCTATATTTGATACGTATTCTACAACACATCCTTCTGATTCCGGCTCCGTGCAGTTTACTTATTTATCTGAAAAAGATTTTTCAGCTATAGTTGATTCCTTTCCGATAACGTTTTCATTAAAAGATGGAAGTATCCTTCGATTGAAGTTTAAGGATCTCAATAGAAATGCAGAGTCAATTCGAAATATTGTAATTAATAATAGAAGTAAATTAACAAATCAAAGTTTTATTGTTAAAAACAAAACCGGAAAGCTCAGTTATAATTGTAAATTGTCAGGACCCTCTACCGTCACTCTTGAATCGAATTTTCCAGGCTTGGAAGCATTATGGGTGCGTTGTTATTATAGAGATTTTCCACTAGCAGCAATGCCGTTTAGAGTGATTGATGATGAAAAATTTAGCATGTATTCAGATAGCGTTTTTCTTGTGCATAGAAGTGATTTTGGAAATATTAATTTACCCCGACTCGGTATCTATTATTTTCAAATGGATACCAATTTGACGAGCGGGTTAACGATTACTTGTTTGGATGCCGATTTTCCGAAGGTGACCAAACCAGAACAACTCATTGAAGCAACTCGATATTTGACTACCCGAAAGGAGTATTCGCATTTAATGAACGCAGAGAATAAAAAAGCAGAATTGGATGCGTTTTGGTTGGATGTAGGCGGGTCGCCCGAAAGAGCTCGCGGATTGATTAGAGCATTTTATAATCGTGTGCAAGATGCAAATTATGCTTTTACTTCTTATATGGAAGGTTGGAAAACCGATCGCGGAATGATTTATTTGGTGATGGGTCAACCCATTTCAATTTACAGAGATGCAGAAACAGAACAATGGACATATTCTGGACTCACTGGATTTCCTGACATTCTTTTCATCTTTAGGAAAATGAATAATCCATTTTCAAATAACGATTACGCACTCATCCGCCAACCCGTTTATGAAAATGTATGGTACCTAGCCGTTGATCATTGGCGCCAAGGTCGAATTGTGAATGATAATTAAATAAGAGAATGTATAACGAGGAAAGTGATTTAACCATGATCTATGGTACGCGAGCAGTGATGGAAGCACTTCAAGCGGGAAAGGAATTTGAAAAGGTCTTTATTCAAAATGGATTGAATAATCCATTGGCACGTGAATTAAAATCTGAATTGGAAAAAACAGGCTTGCACTTTCAATCGGTCCCAGTCGAAAAATTGAATCGATTAACAAGAAATAATCATCAAGGAGTTATTGCATACCTATCTACCGTTTCATATTGTAAAGTAGAAGAAATTATTCCCGGAATTTTTGAATCAGGGAAAATGCCGATGTTGCTTATCTTAGATCGAATAACAGATACTCGAAACTTAGGAGCGATAGCACGTACTGCCGAATGTACTGGCGTAAATGCAATTGTCATTCCTTCTCGAGGGTCTGCGTTGATTACTGCAGATGCTGTTAAAACAAGTGCTGGAGCATTACATCATATGCCCATCTGTAGAGAGGATAATTTAAAGGATACTATCGATTATTTAAAATCATGCGGCATTAAAGTAGTGGCTTGTTCCGAAAAAGCCAACGCTTTAGCTCGTGATAAGGATTTAACAGGACCTATCGCAATCATCATGGGGAGTGAAGAGAATGGTGTTTCACCAGAGTATATTAAACGTAGCGATGATTCTGTGAAACTGCCTATGGAAGGATCCGTAGCTTCATATAATGTTTCTGTTGCTACCGGAATGGTGCTCTATGAAATCGTATGTCAACGTCGAAATAGTTAAGTAGTAATGAAACGTTTTAACCTTGAAGATAAAATCGCAGTTGTTCTGGTGTTCATTGGAGCACTATTTCGATTTTATAATTATGATAATTGGTCACTTAGTAATGATGAGTTAAGTGCTATCACAAGGTTAAATTATAGTTCTTTTTCTGAAATGATTGAACAAGGTGTTCGATTAACGGATATGCATCCTATCGGTGTACAATCTTTTTTATGGATTTGGGCTCATCTCTTTGGAATGAGTGAAGAAGTGTTACGACTTCCGTTTGTGTTACTAGGTATATTGACCATACCATTATTGTACTTAACTGGAAAGAACTTTTTTGGAAAATTTCCTGCACTCATGGCAACTGCTGTATTTGTTGCGTTGGAATTTCCGATTCTATATTCACAACTCGCCCGACCTTATAGCCCTGGGTTATTTTTTAGTTTGTTAGTATTATATGCATGGTCCACAATAATGTGGAAATCGCAAGCGTGGAGTTGGAAAACAGCAACGTGGTTTATCATCGGTGGAGTGGGAACCATGTATTCACATTATTTCAGTTTTCTTTTCACAGCCATTGTTGGACTTGCAGGATTGTTTCTGATTCAAAAGGAAAATAGAGTAAAATATTTAGTATGTGGACTCTCAATGTTCTTGTTTTATATTCCTAATGTAAATGTTTTTTTATATCAATTTAGTATTGGTGGTTTGGGTGGATCTGAAGGCTGGTTAGGGCCTCCCGAAAAAGATGCCATCTGGAAATATATTTTGTATTGCTTTAATGAAAGTCTTTTATTATTGTTAGTGTTATCAGTATTAGTTGTATCCATGTTTTTTATTTTAAAGGTTAAGTTTAAATGGAAGGTTCAACACCGTATGGCGCTTCTGTTTTTTATCTTACCCGCATTAATTGCTTATTTTTATTCCGTCTATAAGAATCCTGTTTTTCAGTATTCCATTTTATTGTTTAGTTTTCCTTGTTTACTTCTTTTGATGTTCTCTTGGTTTGAAACTCCAGTTATTAGCATTAAGAATTATGCATTTTTGATCTTAGCTTTTCTTTTAACTTCGTACAGCACCATCATAGCACAGCAATTTTATAGTAAACAAAATTTCGCTCCGTTTAAATTGGTTGCTGAAAAAATGGCTCTTTATAATGCAAAATACGGATCGAATAAAACAATTTCTACAGTGAATGTGATTCATCCCAATTACATCCATTATTATTCGAATCGATACCCTTCTTCTCCAAAATTCGAACAGTATCTTTGTAATAGAGCATCTCATTTTGTAGAGTTAAAGCACTTGATCGATACTTCAACTGCCCAAACTATGATTCATGGTTGGTCAAATAATTATCATGCACCAGAATTGGAAATGATCATTGCTGAAAAGTTTCCATATCTCATTCAGTACGACCCGTTTTTTAATGCCGGTGTGATGGTCTATTCAAAAGACAGTACAATTCCTTTGGCCGCGGCCGCTGAAACGCTAGTTGTTGTTTCTAATAATTTTGAAATACCAACTTGGACCGGTGATGAAAAATTCAGAACCGATAGTATTTCAATGGAAGGAAAATGGTCGATGCGAATGAATCCTGAGCAAGAATACAGCACTACTTTCAAATCGAGTGCAGCAAATCTTGGTTTTGAAAAGGGATCTGTTTTTCAAATGTCTTGTAAATATTTTTCTGATACAATGTTAACCGATGTGGTGTTCGTCGTGTCTATTGATCGAAAAGGAGAAAGTGTATTATGGAGAGGTGTTCAATTGCACGATTTTCCAATAGAAAATGCAACTTGGACTTCGTTTTATGCTGGATATAAATTAGTAGAAAACATATTGCCAGATGACGAAGTGTCGATTTATTTCATTAATGCTTCTAAGCAGAAATTTTTTATTGACGATTTCGTTTTTCGTGTTTTGGAAAAGTAATCTATTCCGATCTTCTATGCATCAAATACCATTAGAACAGAAATCCGAAAGTCATCAATACGCGATGGTCAGTTTCTTTAAGAGTTATTCCCTCTGTAATTTGGTTGTTGAGTGAATAAGGTTGCAAATAGCTTCCTTGTTGCGACCATGAATAGCCTAAGTCGTAGTACCATTTCTTTTCGCGAAATCCAAATCCAGCAGTAAGACCGATTTTACTTAAGTCATTCTCTTTTGAATCACGCAATGCAGTTTTAAATGGAGAGGTAGAGTAAAATCCTCCCGTTCTAAAACGGAATTGATCAAATCTAAATTCAACTCCAGCTCTTAAATTATGTGAACCCGTATATTTCCTACTGATAGCATTATTTATCGGATTAAAATCTGCAGAAAAAGAACGATCCACTGGTTTCACTCTCGCTTGGGTATAATTTAAATATTCGTAATCAACATTCAATGCAGCTTGCTTTCCTAAGATCAAAGCGAGATTAGTCATCACACGAAAAGGAGTGGTGATCTTATAATCGAATGGAATAAATTCCGGTCCTGCATACGATCGAATATTTCCATCTTGTAAATCCGTTTTAATGGAGGCTGAATATTTGTCAACGAGTGTATACCAAGTAGGGGAGTGAATGGCTACTCCAATTCGAATAGCGTCCGCCGGGCGAAAAATAGCACCGAATTTTAAATTGATACCACTACCTGTAGTTTTTAAATCCTGATTGTATTGAAAGCTGGTGAAGTTGGGAATTGTATCTTGATTGTCTTTTTCTTCCCATGTACTTTCTTCTTCATAACGCAAAGAAGCAATTCCTAAAGTAAATCCTAAATAAAGTCTTTCGTCATAATTTCCACCAAAAGTAAAGTCCCATTCTCCTTGTCCGCCTTTTGTCTCTACGGTTCTTGTTTGTAAAGCTCCAGCAAAGGGAACTGCACTAAAATATTCGACATTACCACCATTCGTAAATGTGTCAATTAGAAAAGTCTGCCACGCTAAATCTATATCGAAAGGATAATTGTTGGGAATATCATCAGGATCTACTCCATCCAACTCTTCCAAATAATTATCGAGTAGAGAATTTTTTCTGTTGCCTGCAGATGCAGTATACCGTCCATTAAAATCATTGGTTCTATTATAACCAATTCCAAAGGCAACTCCTTTCCAATCTGATGAAGAATTTTCTCGATTCGAAGCCCAAACCATTCCTAAATTTCCAAATGAAAATTTGAAGGCGTTGTCACTATTGTCTTTTCCAATATAGTTGGCGTCTGTGGTGCGATTGGAAAACATCGGACTGATAGTAAATTCAGATCTTCTATATACACCAATCCCAGCTGGGTTGGTGGAGAGAGAACTGAAGTCGGCACCCAAGGCTCCAAAAGCATTTCCCATGCCTAGCGATCGCGCCGTACTTCCATAGTTAAGCATACTGTATCGCAAAGCATCTGCATCTGTTTGCGCTTCAGTTGAAATACAACTCATAATTAGAATGATGATAGTAAACAGTGGTTTTTGCATGGTGTTATGTTGATGGTATTGGATATAAAAAAGGCTGCAATTGATGAAAGCGATTACGTCAATTAAATTGAGTGAATGCCTTATAAATTGCAGCCTGACTATACTTTATTTTATCTTCTATTTCGTCCGCCGTTTGATGAATTACTCGATCCTGAACTTCTATTGTTGGAGGGTGCAGGAGAAGAGTAGGAAGGACTTGAAGTTCTTGGACTCGATTTCACTTCATTGTTTCTAGGTGAAGAGTTATTGCTCCTAGGAGAATAGTTTTGCTTTGGACTATCGTTGCGATTCTTTTTAGGTGCAGTATAGTTATTGTCGTTGCGTGGAGTAGAATTCTTCGGTGTATAATCATTATTTCGAGGTGTAGTTTCTACCGGCGCATTCTCTCTCGGTGTTGAATAGTTATTATTTTTTGGAGTAGGACCGTCGTTCGTTTTTGGAGTATTGTATTCAGATGGCGAATTGTTTCGTGGATTTGAATACGAATCGTTAGATCGCGGCTCATTATTCTTTGGAGTATATCCATTACCGTTAGGTTCAGAATTCTTGGGTTCGTAATTGTTCTCGTATGTTTTTGGAGTCGTGTTTTTCGGCTCTGTATTACGAGGTGTGTAATTACTTCCATCATTCTTTGGCGTGTTTTTCGGCTCTGTATTACGTGGCGTGTAATTAGTACCATCGTTCTTTGGTGTGGTAGATTTCGGATTTGTATTTACTCCGTTTTCATTTCTCGGAGTCGTTGTACGTGGATTTACGTTTGTGTTTTTCGGATTGCCAGGAGTCTCTGAGTTTCTGACCGGCTGTGAAGCCTGTGAAGCTAATGATGTGATATTGTTTTTTGGTCGACCAATAGCAGATACTCCATCCGTTGCTGTAAACGTTCGTGGAGTTTTAGGATCAGAAGTTAAATTTCTACCATAAATTTCACCTACAGATCTACCTCCAGGTACATTGCTTGCCACATTATTTCTTCCATTTTTTCTTGGACCATAATAGTAGCTATATGAATCATAGCTGTTAAAGTAACTGCCGTTGAAAGTACCGTTATATAGTCCAGCATAATAACCATTCATGTATCCTTGGTTATATCCATTCATAAATCCATGGTTGTATCCATTCCATCCATTGTTCCATCCCCATGAATTTCCCCATCCCCAAGATGGACCATAACCAAAACCGACATTCCATCCGTTATTGTAACCCCAGCTCGAATAAAAAGGAGGGTTCCACCAGCTATATCCACAATAAACACTCACACCCCATGAATAAGGGTTGTAATCATACATGTAAGTATTGGTATAGAATGGATCGTAGTAACTCCATCCAAGTGGACGGTAAAAGCGACGAATTCTTGCCGAATAAGCATAATCGTAGTAATCGTCGTCGTTGTAATAGTTATTAGTTACGTAAGTATTCCCTTCCTGATCTTCGTATTGGGAAGAGGAAGAGTTTGAATTGTCAGATGTGTTTTGGTTGTTGTCAAATCGGTCGTTATTGGAATAATTGCCGTTTTGTGTCTGATTCTCTTCATTTTGAGAGTTGTTTTGAGAATCATATTGATTGGATTGTGTCGGCTCAGAAGTATTTTCGTTTGAACCATTGTTGTTGGAATTACCCTGTTGAGTATTGTTGCTTCGACTGTAATCATCAGCTATTGCATCACGATCTGAATAATAAACATCATCATATTCGCGACTTGCAGTCTTGCTAGATGAACATGAACTCAAGCTTATGGCAGCTGAAATGAGTACAAAGGTTAAATTTTTCATGGCTTTTTCTCTTTTTATTATGTTTGACCAACAATTTGATGGTCTGAACTGTCAATAGTTTAAGATTTGATTGGCTATGTGCAGTCAGTTTTCCAATTTTGCTGTGTCAAACGACGAGGCAAACACAATGCCAAACTTTGTAAAGATATATATCCTATGAGCGAACAACTAACACCAAGAGCAGAAAATTATTCCCAATGGTATCAAGACCTAGTGATCAAAGCTGATTTAGCCGAAAACTCTGCTGTGAGAGGGTGTATGGTGATTAAACCCTATGGTTATGCCATCTGGGAGCGCATGCAACAAGACCTCGATCGACGATTTAAAGAGACAGGACATTCTAACGCTTATTTCCCGCTCTTCATCCCAAAATCATTTTTCTCGAAGGAAGCGAGTCATGTTGAAGGCTTTGCAAAGGAATGTGCAGTCGTAACGCACTATCGATTAAAAAACGATCCTGATGGAAAAGGTGTGATCGTGGACGAAACCGCAAAACTGGAAGAAGAATTAATCGTTCGTCCAACTTCGGAAACCATTATTTGGAATACTTACCGAGGATGGATTCAATCGTATCGAGATCTACCTATTTTGATTAATCAATGGGCCAATGTGGTAAGATGGGAGATGCGTACTCGATTGTTTTTACGTACTACAGAATTCTTGTGGCAAGAAGGCCATACTGCTCATGCTACACAAGAAGAAGCAGTTGCTGAAGCGAACCAAATGCTAGAAGTATACGCTTCATTTGCTGAAGATATTCTCGCAATTCCAGTGTTAAAGGGTAGAAAATCGGCGAATGAAAGATTTGCCGGTGCTTTAGATACGCTGTGTATTGAAGCCTTGATGCAAGATGGAAAAGCACTGCAAGCAGGCACCTCGCATTTTCTAGGTCAAAATTTTGCAAAAGCATTTGATGTGAAATTTACATCGAAAGAAGGGAAGCAAGATTTTGTGTGGGCTACTTCATGGGGAGTTTCTACTCGATTAATGGGTGCATTAATTATGTCGCACAGTGATGATAGTGGCTTGGTTTTACCGCCTCGACTAGCTCCCATTCAAGTGGTGATTGTGCCTATTTATAAGGGAGATGATCAGCTAGAATTATTGACTAAATTCATCAATCCTATCATTTCAAAATTAAAAGCGAAAGGAATTTCAGTGAAGTTTGATAACAGAGATACGCATAAGCCAGGATGGAAATTTGCAGAGTATGAATTGAAAGGTGTTCCTGTGCGTATTGCGGTAGGACCGCGCGACATGGAGAACGGAACAGTAGAAGTAGCTCGCCGTGATACCAAGGAAAAAAGTGTGTATCAAGTAACCGATCTTGATTTGAAAGTTGAACATTTATTGAGTCAAATTCAAGATAATATTTATAAAAAGGCACAAACATTCAGGGAAGAGAACACATATCGCGCAGATTCCTGGGAAGAGTTTAATAAAATTCTAGATGATAAAGGTGGATTCATTTACGCTCATTGGGATGGAACTCCAGAGACAGAAGAAAAAATAAAAGAAATGTCTAAGGCAACCATCCGTTGTATCCCACTCGGAAATAAATTAGAAGCAGGAAAGTGCATTCTCACAGGGAATCCATCTACCCAACGAGTGGTGTTTGCCCGAGCATATTAATTTATTTCTTAAGTTTATATTCTATTGATGCGAGCAAATGGATAATACAAACAGCGATTTAGTCAATACTATTCTGAAAAAAGGAGGGTTGGCAAAGGATGTGACGGATAGTACATTTAATGTGCTTACGTTATTTAAATCCGTTTTGCAACAAATCGAAGTGGAGCTCAAATCGGCAATCATCGCGGAAGAAACACGAATTAAAATTCAATATAAAGATCGAGGTTCATTTGAAGCTGAAATAAAAGTAGCTGAGGATGTTTTGATTTTCGTAATGCATACCAATGCTTTTGTTTTTAATTCGGCACATCCCATCTGGAAATCGAGTTATGTGAATTTAGATAAGAGCAGAGGAACAGTAGGAATGATCAGTATTTATAATTTCCTTTCCGACTCGTTTAAATTTGATCGAAAAGGGGACACAGGACATTTGGTAGCAAGAGTCTTTGTAAATAAAGATGGATATTTTTTTGTGGAAGGAAAGAGGCAGTTGGGAATTTTGTTCAATGATTATCCGAATATGAAAGCAGACGAAAAAAATATTCGATCGTTAATTGAAAGTGCTATCTCTTTCAGTTTAGATATTGATGTGAATGTTCCGCCATTCGATGCTATGAAAGAAATTACGGTCTTTCAAGCTATGGTTAACACGATGCAAAGCACGTTCACCACGGGAAAACGCCTCGGTTTTAAATTTGAAGGCGAGACGGATGTGGAAGGCTGATGATTAATTAAGAATTAAGAATTCGGAATTCAAATAATTGTCGATAAAATGTATTTCAGAATGAAAATTAATTCTAAAAATTTAGAATTAATTTTGAATGAACTAGTGCGATGAGTATTCAAAATTTATATTACCCCAATTTAGCTTTAAAATAAAATTTAGGCATTCACCTTTGACATAATTCCTTTTCAATTCTGAATTCTGCATTCTGAATTCAGAATTATCTACAATCCTTCGATTCCTTAATAATTTTAATTGCATCCGTAGCTTGTTGCACTTTTGGATCAATTGCTAAAACTTTATTCCAATACTCCAATGATTTTTTGCAATCTTTTTGGCGTAAATAAGCTACAGCAATATAACTATTTGCTTCAATGAGTTCTCTGCTATATTTTGCGGTGCTCGCTGAATCCACTGAATTTAACTCGATGTATTTTTCGTAAAGTGGGATGGCTTGCAACGTGTTAAATAAAGTATCGATCTGACTCAAACTCCTTCCACGATACAAATAACCATTGGGCCATGTTGGACTCAGTTCTGTTACTTTTGCAAAGATACTATCAGCCATTAAGAAATTTTTATTCGAGTAATATGCTTTGCCTAAATTAAAATAATCGGCCGTCAATACTTTGGCAACGTTTGCGATTTTACCTTCGTATGTTTTTACCGCTAATTCATAGTTCTTTAACTTGGTAGCCATTTTAGCAAGGTCATCATACAATTCCGAGTTGCGTGGATCGATACTCACCGCTTTCTCTAAATAAAATATAGCCAAAGAATCTTTTCCTTGCTTATTCAATATTTTACCATAGTATGCATAGTCTTTACCAAATCGTCGAGCAGTATCTGTTTCGGTAATGGCAAATACTTTATTGATGGTTTGGTATGCAGTGTCATAAGCTCCGTATTCATAAGCTACATAAGCCATGATACGCATCATATATAAATTAGTTGAATCTACTTTATTTACTAAGTTTAGTTCTGCTTGAGCCGACTTATAATCTTCACTATCGAAAAGGAAGAATGCATAACGTAAACGAGCAAACGTATTATTCTTACTTAACTCTAAATATTTTTTGTAAGCGCTTTTTGCTTCTTCCGTTTTTCTTTGTTTAAAATAAACTTCTCCTAATTCACGATAGGCAGGAGCAAAATTAGCATCAATCTTTATTGCATTTTCAAATTCAATGATGGCTCCATCGAAGTTAGTAGCTCGCTTGTACAATTGACCTTTATGTAATAATGCTTTTACTTGACTTTTATCAATGTCTAAAGCTTTATTGTAATTTGAAGCTGCTTCTGTTCCGTTATTCAATTCTGAATACAAGTCACCTAGTAAATTATAGACTTCTGGATTTTTTGGATCCAATTTTACAGCAGTTCCTAGGTAAGTTTGCGCACTCATTAAATCTTGTGCTTTGTTGTAATGAATATAGGCTTCTGCAGCTTCCATTAATACTAATGCGTTTTTACCATTGCCCATCAATACGGCTTTATCAATAAGCGCTTTTCCACCAGCTAAATCACCAACCATTAACTTAATTTCGGCTTGACCAATTAAGTTAAGTGCGTTAGCCGGATCTTTTTCCAATCCTTTTTGAAAAGCTTCTGTGGCTTGATCTGGATTTTCTGCATCAATAAAATTTTCTCCGTAGTAATAATATAAGGTACCATTGTTGGGTTCTGTGAGCAAAAGTTGTTGGTACATTGTTGCAGCTGCTTCTTGCTGTTCGTTTTCATTTAAATGAATAGCTTCTTTTAAAGATTGAGAAAAAAGTGAACTGCTAAGCAAAGTTAGGGTTGTAATTATGATGTTTTTTTTCATGTCGATTTTAATAACTTTAAATACTGAATTTTAATTTAGTTTAATATCTCTTGTGTAGGGTGAAGCTGGAAGTAAACCAGAAAGTCGAACGATTCGTTGTCCTTGTTCTCCAGCGGCGAAGGAGACAAAGCCTGTGCCAAGTCCTGCTCTTCCTTCTCTGCTAATCATGTAAACTTCACGCTTCAATGGATATTCCCCGGTAAATAGATACGCTTGGAAGGGTCCAAAATAATCATTTGGGTAGATGGGTTTTTCTGCAGAACTTAACCACACTACTCGAATACGTTTGTTAAAACTTAACATCTTAGGATCATCACGATCGCTAATCCAATTTACACCGATAACGCCAATTGCATTCTTATTATTTTCTACGTAGTCGATCACTTGTGCGTTGGATTTTGCAGCAAAGCAAAATTCAGGAAAATTCGTTCTTCCATCCATCAAACTATCACTGATAAGTCGCATGGTAGATGAACCATTATTGTCGAACACAAAACTGATGGGTCCCAAAGTAGAAGTTGGTTGAATTTCAGACCATATTTTAGTTTTACCTTCTAAGATGGATTTCAATTGTGCAATGGATAATAGACTATCAACGTTTTCTCGGTTGATGATAAGTGCAATGGCATCAACAGCAATCTTGGTAGTGACCGGAATTAATTTATGCGATTTAAAATACTCGGTTTCGTTTGCATTTAATTTACGTGTAGATAAAATTACTTTCACGGAATCATTGATTAGATCTTTGAAGCAAGCATTTTCCGATTTGTATTTTACGTTAAGGGTTGCATATTGGTAAAGTCCCATAAAAGTATCCGACATAGCATCCATTAAAGGTTCCAAGGTTTCATCACCAGCAATATTTACTTTTCCAGAGGTAGGAGTATCTGAATAGGGTTTATTGAAGTCAGTACCACATGACGAAAAAATTCCAAATAGAATAAATAGGATTAATAATTTTTTCATTTTTAGTATAACGAAATCAGCTGCATTTACCTGTATACAAAGATCAGAATTTCCTGTGATTTAGAGCTGAAAAATACAATTTAATGACGTAAATCAATTTTCAAGTTTGCCATATAAAACTCTTGATAGCAGTTAGTTATGCATTTATTGATTTTCGAAATTTAATCTTTTTCAAATTCTTCCAATTTGGCTTCCATGCTATCTTTCAATTTTTTCAATCTTCTAAATCGAATATACGCGTATCCTATCAGCATTAATCCTAATACCCAGTGCTTCCATCCAGGTAGAAATTCAGTCATACTAGGAGAAAACATTACAAAAAATCCAAGAACAACATATAGTCCTGACATCACAAGTGTGAAATAATATAGAGTAGGGGTTTTAGCCATGCACAAATATAGTGATCCTGGATAGGTTTTGACCTAAGAGGACTATTGGTCGAATAAATGATTCTATTCTTAATTAAATAAAAAACCCTGATACGAACATGTATCAGGGTTTCCTTAATTAAATTTATTTTATTTTATTTCAATGTGAAGTTAATCGGCATATTAAACTGAACGTTTACAGAACGTCCATTTTGTTTACCCGGCTTCCATTTAGGCATTGATTTAACCACGCGAATAGCTTCTTCATCGCAACCCGCACCAATTCCACGTAACACTTTCACGTCGCGAATATCACCATCGGGTCCAACAACGAATGTCATATAAACTCTTCCAGTGATACCATTCTCACGAGCTAATGGAGGATATTTAATATTCTTCTGTAAGTAGGCATACATCTGTGCTTCACCACCCGGGAAGGTAGGTTGTTCTTCAACATAAGTGAATACTTTACCAGCATCTGGATCTACGAAGGGTTGTTCTGGAGGCAATTCAGTAGCATTGTCATCACCCTCTTGCGTTACGACACCAACGTTAGTTTCATTGAGTACTTCCTGAACAGGAGGTTCCTCATCTAAAATTTCACGATCAACCACAACTGGCGGTGTAAATTTTACTGTTTCAATGGTGGGAGGAGGTGGTGGTGGCGGCGGCGGAGGTGGCTCGTTATCATCGATTGGAGGTGGCTCTTTTAATTCTACAGTCACTTCCACCGATGTATCCACTTTGCCTTCATCCATACCGCTAATCATTTGAACGATTACCGGTAAACTAATCATTAAAGCAAAAAAGGATAAGGAAGCGATGAGTGCCCGAGATGCAGTACGAGTATATCCCGTACGAAGAACATAGGCTCCATATTCTTTGTTGCGTTTTTCAAACACCATTTCAGCCCTATCAGGGTTAATGGCGTCATCCCAAGCTGGGGCGAATAAGTCTGCCATGATTACGGTTGGGGTTTAAAGGTGTTGATTAAGTCAAATTCCTGCTGAGCGAGGTCCACAATTGCATACTTTCCAACCATCGTGATATTTAGTTCATCTAATACATCCACAATATTTTTATATTTTGCTTTGTCGTCTGCTTTTACGAGAACCATTAGCGCTTGTTTTGCCCCTTTGGCTTCTACTTCCAATCGCTTTAGCGAAGTATCCGCCATATTATTGGTGGCTGATTCTGTTCTCAATTGCTTAATGCGATCTACAGCAAATTTATTTTTGTCAAGAAATAATTTTCTTAAACCGTCATTCGAATAATTCGTTAATTCTAATTTGGTTTCTGGCTTTAATTCTCCAAAATACCAATAGATTTTATCGTCACCCGTTAATAAAATAGTGACTGCATTATTCACGAGTGTTTGATTTTCGGGAGTGTCGGGCTTCACCGGCATGTTGATCTCCATCGTTTTGGGTTTACCAAACGTGGTCGTCATCATAAAGAAAGTCAAGAGAAGGAAAGCTAAGTCAACCATCGGAGTCATATCGATGTGTGTACTCTGTTTCTTGGCTCTAACTTTTTTATGCTTACCGCCCTTACCGGAGTCCTGGTCGTTGGTTTGTACGTCTGCCATTTTTTGGATCTCTTTTTATTGGATAGGGTTTTGTTCTAATGTAGTAATCAGATTAAATCTGTTTACCTTCATCTCTTGGAATATGTCGATAACACGTTTTACGCTGGTATAATTTGCTTGAGCATCTCCTTTAATGGCGAAACGCATTTGCTTTTCCTTAGGAATATCTGGATTCACTTGAGCATCGGCTAATCGACCAAATCGAATCCAATCGCCCAACTGATTGTTTAAAGAATCATAAGGTATACCTTCACTTTTGTCCATAAACTCCTTTCGTTTTTCTGTATCCAACGTTATGTATTGTTTTAACTGTTGAACAGACATTCCGAAAGTAGACATGATCGAAAATCGCATTATTTCGTTATCGTCGAACTTCACGCCGTATTTATCACCCATTTGTTGAAGCATCTCTTTACGAATATCTTTTCCTTCTAAGTTGAAGAAAATTCGATTCTTATTATCAATAGCAACAACCATTACTTTGTCTGGAAGAATTTTTTCTGATATCGATGACGGTGAGTCAATGATAACAGGTTCATCCGGACGAAACTGAGTGGTAAGCATGAAGAACGTAACCAGGAGGAAGGCCAAATCCACCATCGGCGTCATGTCGAGGGATGGACTGTTTTTAGGCATCTTCACTTTAGGCATTCTTCTGTATTTTAGAATTTAAATAATAATTGAATAATAAATATTAGTTACGAGCTGTGAAGGTTTGTACAATAGAGTAACCGGCTTCATCAATTCCGTAAGTAATCGAATCAATTTTATTGGTAAAGAAATTATAAAATACAATAGCGATAGCAGATGTACCAATTCCTAATCCGGTATTGATAAGTGCTTCCGAAATTCCGGTTGCAAGAGCTGTTGCATCTGGAGAACCTGCTTGTGCAAGTGCAGCAAACGCACGAATCATTCCGATTACTGTTCCTAAAAGACCCATCAAGGTCGCGATAGAAGCAATTGTTGAAATGATAATTAAGTTCTTAGAAAGCATCGGAAGTTCAAGCGTTGTGGCTTCTTCAATTTCTTTTTGGATAGCAGCAATTTTATGCTCCTTATCTAAATCTTTTTCATTAGCCATTTGCTTGTAAGCACTAAGTCCCGACTTTACCACAGCGGCAATGGATCCTTGTTGGCGATCACATTCTTTCAATGCACCGTCTACATCTCCTTTAGAAAGAGCAGCTCTCATGTTGTGAACGAAAGTGTCAATGCTTCCTTTTCCTTTCGACTTGTTTACTGTCACAAATCGCTCAATTACGAAAGTGATTACAATAACCAACAATGCCATGAGGATGGGTACAATAAATCCTCCTTTGTAAATAATTCCTAAGAAGTTACCGGGTAAAGGATTTAACTCCGGATTGTTGTCTTGAAAGTTAGAAGGGCTTCCAAGAATAAATTTAAAGATTAGTAAACAAAGGATGTACGCTGCTGGGATTACAATAGCAGCCAACATCCCCTGAATGCTGCGTCCTGATTTCGTCTGACTCATAATTTCAGTTTTGGTTTTTAATAATTATTAGGTTTAATTTTCGACTTTTTAAGGGTGACAATATTAAGGAATCTCCGTGAACCATAAAACGTAGAGATGTTAACTAATTGTTGTAATTAGATGCTAATGTGACTAAAGTTTGACATTTTAGATTGAAAATGATAGAATTAGCGATTTTATTAAAATGTAAATTATGTTAAAATTAATTCCTAAAATTAGTGAATTGTAGGGGCAAATCTACATTTACTCCTTTCACTGAAGCAATTACAGCTTGTAAATCATCTAATTTTTTTCCGGTTACTCGAAGTTGATCATCCATAATCGATGCTTGAACCTTTATGCCGCTGTCTTTGATAACTTTAACTATCTTTTTTGCAGAATCCTTGTCAATCCCTTTTTTTACTTTTATTTCTTTTCTCAGCATATTACCACTAGCATAATGCTCTTTTCCAAAATCTAGAGCGGCGGCATCTAGGCCTTGCTTCATCATTCTAGAAATCAAAATATCTTGAATAGCCTTAACTCGCATGTCGTTTTCAGTTAAGACATTGATGATCATAGTCTTTTTATCCAAATCGACCTCCGTTTTGGAGCCATGAAAATCGTATCGGGATGATATTTCTTTTACCGCAACATTAATCGCATTGTCCAGTTTTTGGATGTCTACTTCGTTAACAATATCAAATGAAGGCATATATTTTATTTCTAATGAACGAATGTATAAAATTTTATGGGTTTTGTAGGAAAGTTAACCTGATTAGTTTTGTAACTCTTGATTTTTTCACCTTTGATGTAAGTTTTTTTAATTTTTTTAGATGGGATTGTATATTATGTGTAAAAATCAGTACTTAATTGAACTTTTAGACCTGACGAATATGTTATCTTTGAGACACACAACCCAATGCAATGCGTAGACTTCTTACCTTCCTATTTATTTTAGGATTTATTGAAAATTCAGTTGCTCAAACACAAACATTATATCTCGATCAAAGACCTAAGGTAATTGTCAATAGTAATGACACGTTAGATTTTCCATGGACAGGAGGTTTTAATTCAATGATGCCTGTTGAAATTGAAATGAATGGAGATACCTTATTGGATCTTCTCATGTTTGATCGAATTGGAAATAGACTGTCCACTTTTTTAAATGATGGTAGTGGAAGTACTTCTGCATATCATTATCATCCAGAATTCATAGAAAAATTCCCTCCATTGCACGATTGGGTACGATCGTATGATTATGATTGCGATGGCGACCTCGATTTATTTACCTATACGAATAATGCTATGGGGGTTTGGAGAAATGATTATACTTCTGGTACTGGATTACAGTTTATACAAGTCAGTGCTCAGTTGAATTCATGGTACGGAACTTTTAATACGAATATTTTTGTGACTCAAGTGAACATGCCTGCACTTTATGATGCAGATGGTGATGGCGATATGGACATCATTACTTTTGCCAATTCAAGTAATTATTTGGAGTATCATAAAAATTATTCCATGGATTCGTTGGGAGTTTGCAGCGATTTTTTATTTACACTTGAACCCTATTGTTGGGGGTATTTCAAATTAAGCGGACTTACTAATATCGGTTTATTGAATCAAAATTGTCGATCAAGTGTTACTGATGATAATAATTTGTTAAATCGGAATCGACATTCAGGATCCGTATTAACTCCTTTAGATCAAGATTGTGATGGAGATGTTGATTTGTTGAATGGAGATATACTTGGACAAAATATGTTGTTTTTATTGAATGGAGGTACTCCTGATTCTGCTGTCATTGTATCTCAAGATTCTGCTTTCCCAGTGTATAATGTATCGGTCGATATGCAAAACTTACCAGGCGGTTATTATCTTGATCTTGATAATGATGGTTTGAAGGATATGTTGGTTAGCCCGTTTGCTACAGTGGGAGAGGATTTCAATAATTTATTATTTTATAAGAACACAACAGATAATTGTTCTAATGTTTTTAATTTTATAAAATCAAGATTTTTATCGGATGAAACGATTGACCTTGGAACAGCTAGCAATGTTACATTTTTTGATGTGGACAAAGATGGTTTAATTGATATTATTTCAGGGAATGATTCTTATTATGATGTGAATCCAAATCTTGCGTATTCTCGTCTAGCCTATTTTAGAAATATTGGTTCTCTTACTCAACCGATGTTTACCTTGGTGACTGATGATTGGCTAAACTTAGCATCCATCACACAATATGGATTGTTCCCTGCATTCGGTGATTTGGACGGTGATAACGATGATGATTTACTTCTTGGTAATGGTGATGGAACTCTAATTTATTATACGAACACTGCTGGAGCTGGAAGCCCCTGCAATTTTGTTTTCACTTCCCCACAATATCAAGGAATAGATATTGGAAATAATAGCACACCTCAAATAGTGGATGTAAATCGTGATTCCAAACTTGATTTGCTTATTGGTGAAAGAAGTGGAATTCTTAATTATTTTGAGAATACTGGAACAAGTTCGAATCCTCTTTTCTCATCTAACATTGCCAATTTTGGAAACGTAAATGTACTCGTGCCTGGTGAAGTTGCAGGCTTTAGTGTTCCTTTGTTATTTGATAATAACGGAAATTATGAATTACTAGTGGGTTCTGATGAAGGTAGTATTTATCATTTCGGTAATATTGATGGAAATCTAACAGGAACTTTTACAATAATTGATTCAACTTATCAGGATATTAAAGAGTTGAAAAGAGTTACCATTTCTAAAGCAGATATCGATGGCGATACTAAATTTGATTTGTTGACTGGTTGTAATTCGGGTGGAATGAGATTGTATACTCAGTATACTTCTGCCGGAATTCAACAAATTGCACAGCAATTAAATTTCACTATAGCCCCGAATCCATCGAGTGATTATTGCACCATTTATTTCAATAGTGAAATTAACAACCATTCATTTCAACTTTCAATTCTTGATCTCTCTGGTCGAGTTTTATATTCTACATCTACTTTTCAAAGACAAATGCAACTATTTACCTCCCATCTTTCGTCTGGAGTTTATATCGTTCAAATAGTAAATAACGGATTCACTTATGCTCAAAAATTATGTGTGCAACGATGAAAAAGTTGAGTAGATGGATGATTTTTATGGTGATATTCCCTTTTGTTTCGAAAGGACAATTGCCCTATCTATTTCGTGATACAAGTGTCGCAGTATTTCACGGAAGTACACGATTGCAAAATCCTTGGGCTAGTGGTATGAATACTCCGATTTTTGCAGAGATTGATTTGGATGGTGACAGTAAAATGGACCTGATAGAATTTGATGCACCTAGTTTTCGTGTGAATCCATTTGTCAATTTGATGCAAGCCAATGTCTCGTCTTATGTTTATGCACCCGAATATCGTTCGAAATTTCCAATAGATTTGGAAGGCTGGGTGCGAACCTTTGATTATGATTTTGATGGCGACATGGATTTGTTTTCTTATTATGGCGGAGGAATTTCATTGTATCGAAATGATTATTCAATTGGAACAGGTTTAATGTTTACTCTAATTACTAATTCAATTCAAACTCACTACGGGGGCTTCCAAACAAATATTTATGCTTCTCGTGTAAATGCTCCTGCACTGAGTGATTTGGATAATGATGGAGATATGGATATTTTGGCATTTAGCATTAGCGGATCTTGGGTAGAACATCATGAAAGTTTTTCAATGGATTCTACGGGAGCACCTGGACAAATGAAATTTCATAATATTCCTGTATGTTGGGGTTATTTTGTGTTGAAGAATAATTCGAATGTAGCAGTGCTGCCCCCTGTCTTACCAACATGTCCATTGATGGCTGCAAATCCTTACAGAACATATTTTGATGAGGAAAAAGAGGAAAGTAAGGAGGGTAGCCAACTTTATAATACTAATAAAAGTATGCGTCATGCAGGCTCTTCTTTGATCGTTTTCGACAATGATGGCGACGGAGATAAAGACGTGTTGAATGGTGATATCTTAGGAAGTAATTTATTGTTTTTGGAAAATTGTGGTACTCCTGATTCAGCATGGATCTGTGCACAAGACTCTACATTTCCTTCTTATAATGTTCCAGCATTCATGCTGGATGTTGCAGGCCCGCACTATTTTGATGGAAATAATGATGGAAAAAGGGATTTAATAGTCGCTAATTTTTTTCCAACTGGTGATGATTATAACAATGTTAGTTTTTATGAAAACACAACCAATAATCAAACGAATGTTTTTAGTCATCAAACAAATCGTTGGTTAGTGGATGGTATGATTGAGGTGGGCACAGGAGCTCATCCTGTTTTTTTTGATGTTGATCAAGATGGAAAGATAGATTTGTTAATTGGAAATGATTTTTATTTTGATACTTTAAATTCTATTGCTAAAGTAGCTTACTACAGAAATACAAGTGTAGGTGCAAAAGCAGAGTATACATTAATTACAGACGATTACGCAACTTTATCGACGTTTCTTTTGTCTGCAATATATTTAACTTTCGGAGATCTAAACGGAGATGGTGATTCGGATATGATAGTGGGTCATTCGGATGGAAGTCTGATTTATTTCCAGAATTTAGCAGGAGTTGGCAACCCTTGCCTATTTGTTTTGTCACAAGTTAATTATCAATCCATCGATGTTGGTGACAATGCTGTTCCGCAATTAATCGATGTTAATAGAGATGGAAAATTGGATTTGTTGATTGGTGAAAGATTGGGCGTTTTGAATTATTATGAAAATACAGGTACAGCAGCTTTCCCTATTTTTAGTTTTGTTTCAAACAACTTTGGTGGTGTGAATGTAGCTAAAGGTGGTGCATTTGCTGGATTTTCTGCGCCTATATTATTTGATAAGCAAGGCAATTATGAATTACTAGTAGGGTCATTAAGTGGCTACATTTATCATTTCGGTAATATAGATGGAAATTTATCTGGAACTTTTACGTTACTAGATTCTATGTTCCAAAATATTTATGAACCCAAACTTGCAGTACCTGCTATGGCCGACGTAGATGGCGATGCAGAATTTGATTTAGTGGTTGGAAGTTTGTCGGGCGGAGTTGTATTGTATACGCAAGATCAAACGCTTTCTATTAATTCAGAAGAAGATGAATATATCCTTTTTAATATTTATCCAAATCCAGTACAAACAAATTTGAATTTAAGCTTTGAAAAAGAGAGTTCAGCTAGAAAACTAATCGAAATTGTAGATATAACAGGCCGGCTTATTTACAAACTTCAAAGTAATCGTCAACAAATAAATTTAGATGTTTCCAAATGGAATTTAGGAACTTATTTGTGTAGAGTTAGTGATTCAAAAAGAACATTCACTCAAAAATTTATTAAGTATTAATGACCAAGAATAAATTAAATATGAATACGAAAAGAGTAATTCTCGGAGCTATCATTGTGATGATGAGCTTTGTATTTATTCAATGTAAGGATAAGAAGAAAGAGGAAGAAGATAATTGCCCTGAAGGTAGAACAGGTCAATTAACAATGACGTTTAAAATGCTTCATCACAGTCGGCCTATCCTTGGCGGTAGAGTTTTTTTGAAGTATAATGCCAGTGAGTTTCCGGGTCCTGATACTACAAAATATGATTTTGCAGTCAGTGCCGAAGTGAATTCTGCTTATGCAAGTATTGATAGTTTGAACTGTGGAAGATATTATGTGTATGCTATTGGCATCGATAGTTTGTTAGATCCCAGTGAGTGGGTTTGTGTAGGTGGATTGCCATTTAGTACTTCGATGGTTAGTGGAGTTGATTCAATGAATGTATATATTACAGAAGGAGATTAATGAAAGCAGATAAATTATTACTAGTTGTTATTTTCTTGTGGCTTCAAGGATGTAAGTATGACAAGTACGAAGCGCTCGTACCTTCAAATAATGGATTTCCTTCACAGGTAGAAAAAATAATTATTGGTAAATGCTCTACCCCGGGTTGCCATACTACGCTTAGTAAAAATGCAGCGGCTGGATTAGATTTGAGTTCGTGGGATGTAATGTTTGATGGGACAAATAATGGTGCGGTAGTTATTCCCTATCGTTCTGATTTTAGTACGTTGTGTTATTTTACAAATGTGGATAGTACGCTCGGATTAGTTGTTTTGCCCACCATGCCAATCAACCAACCTCCACTTTCGAAAATTGAGTATGAAACATTGAGAGATTGGATTGACGCCGGGGCACCAAATAAAGAGGGTAAAATTATGTTTGCCGATGATCCCTTGCGACATAAATTTTACGTGTCAAATCAAGGCTGTGATGTAGTTACTGTTTTTGATGCTGATCGGAGAGTGGCCATGCGGATGGTGAACGTTGGGCAGAATCCTGGAGCATCTCCGCCTGAGTCACCACATAATATTAGAGTAACTCCTGATGGACAATTTTGGTTGGTGGTATTTTTGAATTCAGATATAGTTCAAGTCTTCAGTGCTGCAACGGATCAATTAGTAAAAACCATTCCCATTGGAAATGGTATTTCTGGAGGATGGAATACCATTACTATTTCAAGTGATTCTAAAAAAGCGTATGCTGTAGATTATAACGGCGGCAGAATTGCATTTATCGATATAGTGGCTGGTACATCAAACACAGTAGGTCCATTTCCAATAACCGGGAATCCAACTCCAAATTTACATGGCGTAGCGCTGAATCAAAACAATGATACTTTGTATGTCACGTGTCAAGACATTAGCAGAATTATAAAAATTCCAATCAATGATTTAGTCAGTTATGAAGACATCAACATCAATCCAATTGGTCCTTGGCAATTACCCTTCCCAATGCGTCCGCATGAAATAATTTTTAGCCCAGATTATTCAAAGTATTTTGTGACTTGTCAAGACACGAATGTAAATCAAGTTCGCGTATTTAATACTAGCAACGATCAATTAATTCAAGTAATTCCTGTTGGAAAAGTACCCTTGGAATTCGCATTGTCGCCCGCTAATAATTTATTATTTGTCACTAATACCGAAGATGATTTCTTTCCAAATATGAGAGGATCCATCAGTGTAATTGATATTAATTCATTAACCGAAATTAAAAAGATAAAAGTAGGGTGGCAGCCACATGGTATCGTAGTTGATGAATCAAAGCAAGTAATATATGTAGCCAATCGAAATGTGACAGGTGGAATTGCGCCACATCATGCAGCATCCTGTTCAGGCAAAAATGGTTATTTAAGTATTATCAATTTAACTACCCTTGATAAAGACCCTGATTTTAATGCTGAAGTGAGTGTAGATCCTTATTCTATCACTGTGCGTCCTAAATAACCTAATTCTAATGAAGCGAATGCGAATGAATCGAAATGCGAATTTGATACATGTTTTTGAATGAACCATTTTTCGAAATTTGATGCTGATAAGATTCTTGTCTTCGATGGCTACTGCAACTTCTGTACGTGGGGAATTCAGTTTTTGTTGAATCAAGATAAGCAGAATGCATTTTTATTTTCCGCAAGTCAAAGTGAAAGTGGAAAGAAATTATTGACACACTATAATATTCAAAAAGTTGAAAGTGTGATTTACATTCGCAATGGCGTCGTACATATATCTTCTGCAGCTGTACTCTTCGTGCTTCGTGATTTAGGATATCCATGGAAAATATTTTTCGTCTTCATCCTTGTTCCCGCATTTATTCGAAACGCTATTTATAATGTATTTGCAAAAGTTCGCTATTCACTTTTTGGTCGACGGGCAACATGTAGAATACCCAATGAAAATGAATTAAAGCGATTTCTTTAAAAATAAATAAGCCTGTTTAAAAAACACAAAAGCCTGCGACTTCAGTCGCAGGCTTTTGTGTTAGGCTTATGTGGAAATCGAAATGTTATTTAGCAGAAACCGCCATATTATCCAATACACTCATTACTTCTTTTACAGCGATGGATGATTTTGTCAATAAATCTTTTTCGTCTTTGTTTAATTTAAGTTCAATGATTTCTTCGATACCATTTTTTCCTAATTTAACTGGAACTCCTAGGTAAACATCCTTCTCACCATATTCACCTTGCAACCAAGCGCAAACTGGGAAAATTCTTTTTTGATCACGAACAATGGCTTCCACCATTTGTGCAGCAGCAGCTCCTGGTGCATACCAAGCTGATGTGCCCATCAAGTTCACTAATTCTCCACCTCCTGATTTGGTGCGTTGAACAATGGCTTCCAATTTATCGGCAGCAATTAATTCAGTTACTGGAATTCCAGCTACAGTGGTGTAACGTGGAAGTGGTACCATTGTATCCCCATGTCCGCCCATCAATACTGCTTGAATATCTTTTGGAGAACAATCTAATGCTTCAGCAAGGAATGCACGGTAACGAGCAGTATCTAAAATTCCAGCCATTCCGAAAACGCGCTTGGAATCGAATCCAGCTGTTAAATAGGAACAGTATGTCATTACATCAAGAGGATTGCTTACCACAATGATGATGCAATTAGGACTATATTTAATAATTTGTTCTGTTACCGACTTCACAATGCCTGCATTAGTAGCGATTAAATCATCGCGACTCATACCCGGTTTACGTGGAAGACCTGAAGTAATTACAACTACTTCAGAATTTGCAGTCGCACTATAATCATTCGTCACACCTTTAATACGCGTATCATACATATTAATAGGTGCTGTTTGCCACATGTCGAGGGATTTACCTTCGGCAGTGCCTTCTTTGATATCAAGTAAAACTACTTCGTTTACTAATTCGCGCTCTGCAATAACATTTGCGCAAGTTGCGCCAACGTTACCGGCGCCTACTACTGTTACTTTCATTTGAATGATGGTTTTTTAAAACCTAGGGTTGAAACCCTAGGTTGTGATTGTATTTTGATACCTAGGGTTGAAGCCCTAGGTTGTGATGTCCTAGGGCTGAAGCCCTAGATTATTATGCGTCTACTTTCGCGTACTTGGCGTTTTTCTCGATGAACTCTCTGCGTGGTGGAACATCGTCTCCCATCAACATAGAGAATATGCGATCTGCTTCAGCAGCACTATCTATTGTTACTTGACGTAATGTTCTTGTATCAGGACGCATCGTAGTTTCCCACAATTGTTCTGCATTCATTTCTCCAAGACCTTTATAACGTTGAATAGTTACAGAACTTTCTTTTCCATCACCTGCAATTCTTTTAATTGCTTCTTGACGTTGTTCTTCTGTCCAGCAGTATGTTGATTCTTTTCCTTTCTTCACTAAATACAGTGGTGGAGTTGCGATGTATACATAACCTTCTTCAATTAGTTCTTTCATATGTCGGAAGAAGAAAGTTAAAATCAATGTAGTGATATGACTACCGTCAATGTCGGCATCGGTCATGATTACTACTTTATGGTAACGCAATTTAAGAATGTTTAAAGCACGCTCATCTTCAGGAGTGCCTTTGCTTACACCTAAGCCTGTAAAAATATTTCGGATCTCTTCGTTATCATAAATTTTATGATCCATGGCTTTTTCCACATTGAGAATTTTACCTCTCAAGGGAAGAATAGCTTGGAAATTACGATCACGACCTTGCTTTGCTGTTCCACCTGCGGAATCTCCCTCAACTAGGAAAATTTCACATTTACTTGGATCTCTTTCTGAGCAATCGCTCAATTTTCCTGGAAGTCCTGTTCCTGTGAATGCACCTTTACGTTGCACCATTTCGCGCGCCTTACGTGCTGCATGTCGTGCGGTAGCTGCTAAAATTACTTTGTTAACAATGCTTCTTGCTTCACGTGGATGTTCTTCCAAATAATTATTCAGCATTTCAGACACTGCTTGGTCAACCACTCCCATAACTTCGTTATTTCCTAACTTAGTTTTGGTTTGTCCTTCAAACTGTGGCTCCTGAACTTTTACAGAAATTACAGTGGTTAATCCTTCACGGAAATCGTCTCCACTAATATCAAACTTCAATTTAGATAGCAGTCCTTCTTTATCAGCGTAGTTTTTAAGTGTACGTGTTAATGCACGACGAAAACCTGCTAAGTGAGTTCCACCTTCATGGGTATTAATATTGTTTACATAGGAATGTACATTCTCATTAAAGGAGGTGTTGTATGACATGGCCACTTCAACAGGTGTACCTGCTTTTTCACCTTCCATATAAATCACATCATCAATCAATTTTTCGCGTGTTGCATCTAAGTACTCTACAAATTCAACAAGTCCTCTTTCACTATAGAAAACATCTTTGTTGGTAGGTTCACCTTGTGCATTTAACTCACGCAAATCAGTTAACGAAATACGAATCTTCTTATTTAAAAAAGATAATTCGCGCATACGAGTTGCTATTGTATCGTAGAGATAATCTGTAGTGATGAAAATTGTACTGTCAGGCTGAAAAGTAATTTCAGTTCCAGTAAGGTCCGTTGTCCCTATTTCCTTGACAGTATATAATGGTTTTCCTTCTGAATATTCTTGCTTGTAGATTTTTCCATTACGTTGAATGGTGGCTACTAAAAGTGATGACAATGCATTTACACAACTCACACCCACACCATGCAGTCCACCAGAAACTTTATAAGAGTCTTTGTCGAATTTACCACCCGCATGCAAAACTGTCATTACAACTTCTAAAGCTGAACGTTGTTCTTTTGCATGAAAATCAGTTGGAATACCTCGGCCATCATCTCTAACAGTAATACTATTTCCAGGGTTAATATAAACGTCGATGTTTTTACAATGGCCTGCTAAAGCCTCATCGATTGAATTGTCAACCACCTCATAAACGAGGTGATGTAATCCTTTTACACCAATATCGCCGATGTACATGGCGGGTCTTTTTCTTACCGCTTCAAGACCTTCAAGGACTTGTATACTATCGGCAGAATATTCGTTTTGTTTTAGCTCTTCTTTATCCAAGACTTGTTCGCTCATTATCAGTTAGTTATGCTAATTTTTCTAATAGTTAACAAAGATACGGATTTTAATGCTTTTTAAAGGGGTATTTTTGATTAGTTGTTGATAATCCATCAAACTGTTGAAAACGTTTGTCACAATCCATTTTTAATGGATTGATTATGTTAAATGAAGGCTAGATGGATAGGGGTGTTTTGTTGGTAAATGAAACAAAGTTTGAATAAATCAAAGGAAAAAGTCTAAATCTGAAGATATTTCATAAAATTGTATAAAAGGAAAAAGGTCCTTTGTTAGATTACAAATCTAATAGATACTGATTTTTTGATAACATATTAAACGAAATGAAATTGAAGAAAAATATTAGCACATTCTTGTTTTGGATATTTTTAAATAGTCCGTTATATGCGATAATGGTTTTGGATCAAAATTCAATTTGGAAGTATAATGACAAGGGAGTAAATTTTAATTCTTCATGGAAGACAAAATTATTCAATGATGCCACGTGGCCAACAGGTAAGGGCGAGTTTGGCTTTGGGGATAATCCAGTTACCCCACTAAAGAAAAATAGAACGTGTTATTATTTTCGAAAAACTTTTAATGTCATTAATCCACAACAATATGGTGCTTTCAAAGTCAAATTGCGACGAGATGATGGTGTAATTGTTTATTTAAATGGGACGAAAGTTTTTTCAAATAATTTACTAACTTCAGGAGTGAATTTCAATACTTATGCCCTCAATGATTGTATAGATGACGGTGATTCAATATTCATTTTTAATTTACTTAGCTCCGATTTTCTGAATGGAAATAATGTATTTGCCGTAGAAATACATCCAAGTTCTGTAAATGATGTTGATCTCACTTTTGAAATGAACCTAGAAGCTATATTGCCATTGGTGCTTCCTTCGATTAGTAGGGGCCCTTATTTGCAAACCACAACGACCAACTCTTGTACTATACATTGGCGCACGGATGTAGAAACTGATTCTAAAGTTAGTTACGGTTTGACAAATTCATTTGGAAATACTATAGTGAACACGGATATGGTGAAGGATCATTCCATCAAGATTGAAGGATTATTTCCTAATACAAAATATTTTTACCGAATGGGTTCAACTGTTGTTGTGCTTGAAGGAGGAGTTGAAAATTATTTTTACACAGCACCTGTTTTTAATAGTGAACAATCTATACAAATATGGGCATTGGGTGATTTCGGAAACGGGAGTTTGCAGCAAACGCAAGTTCTTCAATCATACTTAAATTATTTGGGTGGAAAACGAAATGACATGTGGATTTGGTTAGGAGATAACGCTTATTACAATGGAACAGATCAAGAATATGGAAATTTTGTTTTTAATGTTTATAAAAATCAATTTAAGAATTGGAATTTTTATCCTGCTTTAGGAAACCACGACTACGGTCAAGCAGGATATTTGTCAACGGCATCATTAGGAACTAATTTTCCTTATTTCAATATATTTAATTTACCAAAGCATGCACAATGTGGTGGTGTTCCTTCAAATTCTGAAAAATATTATTCCTACAATTGGGGAAATGTTCATTTCATTGCACTGGATAGTTATGGAGCATTAAATCATAAAGGAAGTCCAATGTATCAATGGCTGTTAAACGATTTGCAATTGAATACAGCTAAATGGATAATTGCCTATTGGCATCATCCTCCTTATAGTAAAGGAACACATAACTCAGATGTTGAAATTGAGATGGTAGATATGCGTAAAAACATCGTCCCCTTGTTAGAAAGATTTGGAGTGGATTTGGTTTTAACTGGACACAGTCACACTTATGAAAGAAGTTATTTTATTCACGGACATTATGGATTAGAAGATTCATTTGATAGTGCTCATATAATTCAACCCGGAGATGGATTTAGTATTCCTTATTTAAAGGATAAAGAACATAATGGCACCGTTTATACGGTGTGTGGCGTTGGTGGACAAGTCAGTTCTGGAGCGTCGTTTGGTTTTCCTCACGATGCAATGGTTTCATCTATAAGTTCACTGGCCGGTTCAACTTCTATTGAAGTAAAAGGGGATTCGATGCATTGTAAATTTATTCTTTCTAATGGATTTATTGCCGATGAATTTTATATTGCTAAGAATGGTAATCCACGATATGAATGGAGTGGGACTGATTTAATTCGGAATCCTATGGCATTCCCCAATCCATCTAAAGGAATTATAAAAGTATATCCTGGTTTCCCCATCATGTACAAATTAGAAGTTTTTAATCAATTGGGCATACTTCAATTTCGCGACGAGTTAATAGATGTTAAAACGGTCGATTTTCAATTCTTAGGAACAGGAGTTTTCCAGTTTGTTTGGAGTAACAATAATCATAGTTTTTCTCAAACTGTAATCTTCGATTAATCTGAATTTCATCAATTCATTTCTTAAATGGAAGACTACTTTTCTTTATGTCAATGTTCGTTTTTATTTAAAAGTATATCGAACAGAAAGTGCTGCGTCACCTACCCAAAAGTTTGTAATTCCTATAATATTAAATGCAGGCTTCCAATCGATGGCAAGATTTAGTGGAATCTCATTAAATGTATATTCTAATCCGATCTGACCATCGATCCCAACAACCATTCTAGTGTCATTATATCTCTTGTTTTCATCCCACCACGGATTATGATCTCGGTCCCAAAAACCAATATGTCCACCTCCACCGATGAAAAAATTAAACCCTGGTTCTTCAAAAACCGGATAGTTTACGGTGTATAATCCGGTGATATTCAATCCTCTCCATCTCGAATAAAGAATTCCTTCTATACTTTGGTTCTCTTTTATAAAATGACGAACTGAAATTCCCGCACCACCATTTAAACGTAATCCTAAAGCGGTTTTGTAACTGTGCTGAGCTGATAGTTCTTGTGGATTGTTGATAATCAACAAGATGATAATAATTAGAGAAATTAATTTGTATTTCATGGGTCAAAATTAATGAGCATTTCATTTAGAATATTAAACGAATTGCACATATTTAATATTTTGATGAACATATATTTAAAACGTTTTTCGTGAGTAGATTCAAGAGCAAAACGGGACCAACTTTTCACTTTCTTCATAAGTAAGTTGAAAAAGGTTTTGAAGGCTTGACGTAACTGCATCAAATTCAAGTGATTTACTACTTTATAACATTTACCATCTTATTTTTCCGTTTAATAATTATTTATTTCCTTTGTCAATCATTGAAACTGTTAATGCACTTGCCCTTATGATAAAGAAAACCTTAAGCCTGTTGTTGATTTTAACTTTCGCTTTTATGAGCGGATTTTCTCAGGAGAAATCTGTTAAAACGCCCAAAAGTAAAACACAAAAGGCTGATAAGTATTTTAAAATTGGAGAGTACTATAATGCTAGTACTCGATACAAAAAATCGTATACAAAATTTAAAAAGAATGTTGACAAAGGTCGTGCTGCATTCTATGCTGGAGAGTGTGCCCGATTCATGGGAAACAATGTAGAAGCAGAAGATTGGTATGGAAAGGCAGTTGCTGCTAAGCATAAAGATCCTATCGCTATTTTGCGTTATGGAGATGCTCTTAAGTCGAATGGCAAGTATGCCGAAGCCATTGTTCAATATAATGCCTATAAAGAAGCTGAACCTACCGATTCAAAAGCAGCTTCTTCAATTAAAGCTACTGAAACTGCGCAGGCATGGAAGGATAAGCCAACCCGCCATCGAATTGATAATATGTCAGTTTTGAATACAAAGTATTATGACTTCGCTGTAGCTGATAATCCTGCTGTAAAAAACAGTTTAGTGTTTTCATCTTCTCGTGAAGAAGCAAAAGGAAAGGATAATGATAATTGGTACGGTGAGAAGCATTTCGATTTGTTCCAAGCATCTATGGATAATAATGAGAAGTGGAGTACACCGGTTTCTTTTCCGGGTCCTGCAAACTCTGAGTTCAGTGATGGAGCTGCTTGTTTCGATGCAACTGGAAAAATAATGTATTACACTACTTGTCCTAATAATAATGAGACTAACTCACAGTGTAAAATCATGATGACGTCAATGACAGACGGAAAGTGGAGCGATGCGGTTTCGTTGTCTTTCAATAGTGAAACTTATACTTGTGGTCATCCTTGCCTTTCTTTAGATGGTAAGACCTTATATTTCTCTTCTGACATGCCTGGTGGTATGGGTGGAAAAGACATCTGGGCTGCTGCTTGGGACGGTAGCACTTGGGGAGCTCCTTCTAATTTAGGTGCTGGTGTAAATACAGATGGAGACGAAATGTTTCCAACTATGAATAAGAATGGTCGTCTTTATTACTCTTCCAACGGAAAAGTAGGATTAGGTGGATTAGATATGATGTACACAACAAACGAAGGTGGTGTATGGGCTGAAGCAACAAATTTAAAATCACCAATGAATTCTTCAGGTGATGATTTTGGTTTGATCTGGAATACTGAGACTACAGGATATTTCACATCAAATCGTGATGGCGGTAAAGGAATGGATGATATTTATTCTTTCTTGGTTCCACCATTGAAATTGGCAGTAGGTGGTCGTGTTTACGATACAGATACTAAAGAAAATTTAGAAGGTGCAACGGTTGAATTGTTCGGATCTGATGGTACTTCATTAAGTGTTCAAACATTAGTTGATGGAATGTACCGTTATGAATTGAAGCCAAACGTTAAATATAAAATCTCTGCATCATTCACTGGATACTTAACAAAGTTCCATGAATTATCTACTGTTGGTTTAGAAGATGATCAAGACTTTGTAAAAGACTTTGACTTCCCTTTAAAGTCTACTGCGAAGCCAATCACGGTACCAGAAATTTTCTACGATTTGGATAAGTCTACTTTACGTGCTGAATCTAAGAAAGCGTTGGATGGTTTAATTCAAGTATTGAACGACAATCCAACAATTACGGTTGAATTAACTTCTCATACAGATTACCGTTCAGACGATAATTATAACATGAAGTTATCTGATCGTCGTGCGAAGAGTGTTATGGATTATTTGGTTGCTAACAAGATTCCAGCAGATCGCTTAACTTGGAAAGGAATGGGTGAAACTACACCAAAAGCTGTTGAGAATAATGAAGAGTACCTTCCATTCAAAACAGGTGATGTGTTAACTAAGGAATTCATTGATAAGTTAGAGACAGTTGAATTGCGTGAGAAAGCTCATCAGTATAATCGTCGTACAGAATTCCAGGTAACGGGTACTACTTATGTTCCTAAGAACTAATTAATAATAGATTTAATACCGAAGGGCGGCTCTAAAGGCCGCCCTTCTTGTATCTTTGCAACACCATGAATACATCAGATCGATACGCAAAAAGAGGCGTTTCAGCTACTAAGGATGAAGTACATGCTGCTATTAAAAAAGTAGATAAAGGCTTATTCCCCTCGGCATTCTGTAAAATCATCCCCGACTATTTAGGTGGTGATGATGAATGGTGTAATATCATGCATGCGGATGGAGCTGGAACGAAAAGTAGTTTAGCCTACCTCTATTGGAAAGAAACGGGTGATTTAAGTGTTTGGAAAGGGATTGCTCAAGATGCACTCATCATGAACATCGATGATTTGCTTTGTGTGGGTGCTTGTGATCGAATTTTACTTTCATCTACGATCGGAAGAAATAAAAGATTAATTCCTGGCGAAGTGATTGCAGCCATCATCGAAGGAACGGAGAGCTTGGTGAAGGAATTGCAAAGTCACGGAATTCATATTTATACTACAGGTGGAGAAACTGCAGATGTAGGCGATTTAGTTCGTACAATCATTGTAGATAGTACAGTCACATGTCGAATGAAACGAAGTGAGGTAATCGACAACGCAAATATTAAAGCCGGAGATGTGATTGTAGGATTGAGCTCTAGTGGAAAAGCAAGTTACGAATCGGAGTATAATGGAGGAATGGGAAGCAATGGATTGACCTCAGCCCGCCACGATGTTTTTGGAAAGTATTTAGCTGCAAAGTATCCGGAAAGTTATGATGATGGAATTGATTCTTCCCTTGTGTACAGTGGAAAGATGAATCTAACGGATAGCATTACCGAAATCGGGATGGATGCTGGAAAACTGGTCCTGTCTCCTACACGAACGTATGCACCCATCATCAAAGCCATTTTAGATCAACATCGTTCTCATGTGCATGGAATGGTGCATTGCAGTGGAGGCGGCCAAACGAAGGTGCTGCATTTTGTAGATCAAGTTCATATCATTAAAGATAATTTATTTGAATTGCCCGTTTTGTTTAAAATGATTCAAGAGCAAAGTGGAACGTCTTGGTCTGAGATGTATCAAGTATTTAATATGGGACACCGCATGGAAATTTATGTTTCTGAAAATATCGCTGAAGAAATAATTGCCATTTCAAAATCATTTGATGTGGATGCAAAAATTGTTGGTCGAGTAGAACCATCAGAACAAAAGAAATTGACCATTAAAAGTACTCAGGGAACATTTACCTGGTAAGAATATTAAAACATGTCGACAGATAATTTATTAGAAAGACTCGAAGGAATAGAAGCACGCTTCCATGATATCGGTGTGCAGTTGGGTGATCCGGGAACGATTGCGGATCAGAAAAAATTTAGAGAATTAAACAAGTCGTATCGTGATTTGGAAGAAATCGTGGAGGCAACGCGGGAGTATCGTAGCGTGCTCACACAAATCAACGAAGCACACTATGTATTGAATAATGATAAGGACGAAGATTTTCGCAATATGGCAAAGGAAGAGATGGAAACACTCGAGCCTCAATTGAAAAAACTGGAAGATCATATTCAGCAATTATTAATTCCACAAGATCCAGAGGATAGCAAGAATGCAATTCTCGAAATTCGTGCAGGTACAGGTGGTGACGAAGCAAGTTTGTTTGCTGGTGATTTAATAAGAATGTATCAACGCTATTGCGAAGACCATGGTTTTAAAATTGAGATGGTCGATTTTAATGACGGAAATACGGGTGGTTATAAAGAAGTAGTGATTGAAGTGAGAGGAGATAAAGCGTATGGAATTCTAAAGTATGAAAGTGGTGTGCATCGAGTTCAACGTGTTCCTGCAACAGAAACGCAAGGGCGAATACATACTTCTGCTGCTACTGTTGTGGTATTGCCTGAAGCTGATGAGTTTGATGATATTGATATTAATCCAGCCGATTTAGAATATAAAACATCACGCTCCAGTGGTGCGGGTGGACAAAATGTAAATAAAGTAGAGACCAAAGTGCAGTTAACGCATAAACCTAGCGGCATTGTAATTACGTGTCAGATTGCACGTTCACAACATGCTAATCGTGAAACGGCTTTGCAGATGTTGCGTTCGAAATTATACGATATCGAATACACCAAGAGAATGGATGAGGTGTCGAAGCGAAGAAAAACATTGGTAAGTACCGGTGATCGCTCCGAGAAAATCAGAACTTATAATTTCCCTCAAAGTAGAGTTACCGATCATCGCATTGGATTTACATCACATAATTTAGGTGCTGTGTTAAATGGAGACATTCAAGGATTTATTGATGCATTGCAATTTGCTGAGAATGCAGAAAAAATGAAAGAATTAAATATGGTTGGGTAATTTATCTTTTTTAATAATTAACGGAAAAAGAAAAGTGAATCGACAAGAACTCTTCGAGCAAATTAAAATCAAGCAAAGTTATTTGTGCATTGGTTTGGATACTGACCTGAGCAAAATACCAAGTCATTTGTTGCAAGAGGAAGATCCTGTTTTTGAATTTAACAGAGCCATCATTGAAACGACTTCCGATTTATGCGTTGCCTACAAGCCAAACTTAGCGTTTTACGAGAGTAATGGATCGAAAGGGTGGAGGAGTTTGGAGAAGACGATGGAAATTATTCCCAAAAATATATTCACCATAGCTGATGCAAAGCGTGGTGATATCGGTAATACATCAACGTTATATGCTCAAGCATTTTTTAAGCATATGAATTTCGATAGTGTAACCGTTGCTCCGTATATGGGAATTGATTCGGTAAAACCTTTTCTTGCTTTTGAAAACAAGTGGGTAATATTATTAGCACTTACTAGCAATGAAGGGGCCAACGATTTTCAATTCAATCAACAAGAAGGTGGAGAGATGTTGTTTCAAGAAGTGATGCGTAAAGCACAAGGTTGGGGACATCCCGATCAACTCATGTTTGTTTGCGGTGCTACACAAGCAGAGCAGTTTGAAAAATTAAGAGCCATGGCTCCCGATTCCTTTTTCTTAGTACCTGGGGTAGGAGCGCAAGGTGGAGATTTAGCTGCTATTTCAAGATTAGGAATGAATAAATATTGCGGATTGCTTGTGAACTCTTCGCGAAATATTATTTATGCATCCAAAGGGAAAGATTTTGCAGAGGCTGCAAGAGTAGAAGCTTTGAAAGTGCAACAAGAGATGAAGAGTTTGTTGTCGGAAATAATTCCTTAAAAACTTTTGCTTTTTCTCGGGTTTTTTTGAGATGTATTGGATTTGCCTTTCAAGACTCCTCAATTAATGATTTTCTTCGAGTCCACAGATTTACCAATTTACCATTTACCAATTTGCCAATTCGTTTGCAAACACTTGTAGTCGACTATAAATATTTATAAAACGACTATTCCTTCTAATCTCATTTATTTTGCTAAAATTATTTGAGATGAAGACAAATCGCTTCCGACATTTTATGTACAGTTATTTCACCTACACCCGTGGTGAAAAGAATGCAGCATTGGTTTTGTGCTCTGTTCTTATGGTGCTTCAAGCGAATCTTTGGTACCGACACTATTATTTAACTCCTGATGCTTTTATTCCAAGTGTAGAAATTAAATTAGCAGCAGATAAAATCCATCTAAAGGAGAAAAAGGAGAACCCATACAACTCTAATTATAAAAAGCGCGAAGAAATTATTTTCACTGTATTCGATCCCAACACTGTAGATTCATTCCAATTGATAGCACTAGGGTTGAGTCCTAAGCAATCTGCTTCCATGATTCGGTTTCGAGATCGTATTGGTGGATTCAAAAGTAAAGAGGATGTTAAAAATGTGCGTGTGCTTCATGTCTCTTTGTATGAAAAGTGGGAACCCTTTATTGAGTTGAGTCCTGCTAAAGGATTAAAGTCAATCGAGAAATATCAATCAGGATTTGAGTCCAATCGCGAAGCCTCGCGACCAAAATGGATCGTCTTAGATTTGAACAAAGTGGATACCACCGAACTCCAAGATTTACCTTTTATTGGTTCGGGAAGGTCGAAGGCGATAGTCAATTATCGAGAGCGTTTAGGTGGATTTTGCACAGTGGAGCAACTGAAGGAGATTCGATCTATTCCGGATTCAGTCTATAAAATCATTTTTTCAAAGGTAAAAGTGGATGGTGGGCCTTATAAAAAACTTAATATCAACAGTCTACCTTCCGATAGTTTGAGACACCCTTATATTAACAAACAATTAGCTCGATTAATTGTTGCTTACCGAGAGCAACACGGAGTATTCAAAAGTCCATCAGATCTGAAGAAGATACCTTTGGTGGATGAGGAAATCCTCCGTAAACTTGCACCTTATTTACTATTCAACTAATTCGTCAATATGGACTTCAAGTCAAGTGAAAATCAAGAGCTAATTAAACAAACCATTCGCGATTTTGTAGAAAAAAATATTCGCCCAAAATTGATGGAGTGGGATGAAGCTCAACATTTCCCAGTTGAAGTTTTTAAGAAGATGGGTGAGCTGGGCTTGATGGGAATTTTGGTTCCTGAAAAGTATCAGGGTGCTGGATTAACTTATTTCGAATACGTAACCGCCATTCAAGAAGTAGCGCGCGTTTGTGGATCAATAGGTTTGTCGATGGCTGCACATAATTCTTTATGCACTGGACATATCATGGCATTTGGTAACGAAGAGCAGAAAGAAAAATACCTTCCTAAATTGGCAACTGGAGAATGGATAGGTGCGTGGGGATTGACAGAAGCCAATACTGGATCCGATGCATTGAGAATGCAAGTGGTTGCAAAGCAAAATGGCGATCATTGGATCATTAACGGAGCAAAGAATTGGATCACGCACGGAATTAGTGGCGATGTGGCCGTAGTTCTTGCTCGCACGGGGGAGATGAATGATTCGCATGGCATCACTGCATTTGTCGTTGATCGTGGTACTGCTGGATTCAAAGCAGGAAAGAAAGAAAATAAATTAGGAATGCGTGCATCTGAAACAGCAGAAATGATTTTCGAAGATTGCAAAATACACAAGAGTCAAGTGCTCGGAAATGTGGGAGATGGATTTATTCAAGCCATGAAAGTATTAGATGGTGGTAGAATTTCTATTGCAGCACTTTCGCTTGGAATTGCCAAAGGAGCTTTTGATGCTTCAGTTAAATATTCTCAAGAGCGCGAACAGTTTGGACAACCTATTTCAAATTTCCAAGCGATCTCATTTAAAATTGCTGATATGGCTACACAAATTGAAGCAGCCGAATTGCTAACGATGCAAGCAGCCGATTTAAAGAATCGTGGAGAAAAAGTAACACGTCAGTCGGCATTTGCAAAGTACTATGCTTCGGAAGTGGCAGTGCGTTGTTCTACAGAGGCCGTTCAAATTTTTGGTGGCTACGGTTACACAAAAGATTTCCCAGTCGAAAAGTTTTATAGAGATTCAAAGCTTTGTACTATTGGTGAAGGAACCAGTGAAATTCAAAAATTGGTTATCGCTCGCGATATCCTGAAAGCTTAGCGAAATTTCAACACTAGAGGGCACTATAGGACACAATAGTGCACTAGAGTCTAAAGTAAAGTCGTTAGAGTCTCTTTGAATTGTGGTAATAAAGTACATTTGTGATGAATATTAGTTAAGAATAAAAATATTTTTTAAAATACTATTAAGATGATTAATTCAAAATATGAAGTAAATGCTCTTGCATTTGCTACAATAGGATGTGCAATAGAAGTACATTCTTATTTAGGACCTGGATTGCTTGAAAGTGTTTACCATGCTTGCTTAATTGAAGAATTGCGAGTTAAAGGGTATTCAGTACAATCAAAATTGTTGGTGCCAATTTTTTATAAAGGCACTCGAATTGAAAGTCCTTTGATATTAGATTTGTTAATTGAAAATTCTCTAGTTGTAGAATTGAAATCAGTGGAACAAGTTCATTCTGTACATAAGGCACAATTGCTTTCCTATTTACGTCTTGCACAGAAGCCTAAAGGACTTTTAATAAATTTTAATGTAGAAAAATTAGTCTCTGGAGTTACACATATTGTTTCTGAGTCTTTCGCAACTTTGGATTCATGATTAAGACAGGTATTTAATCTATTATCTCCAACTTTTTTATACTTAGCATCTCTTGTGATCTCTAGTGACCTCTAGTGTTGAAAAAATCACTAATCAAAGGTTGAACACTGAGTTACTTAAAGTACTAAAACGAATAAGTAACTCCTACCATTCCTAAGAATCGATAACTTGGGTATTCATACCATCTGAAATATCGAGAGAAACCGATGTTATTCAACGATACAAATGCAGAAAGCACTTTGCTATATCGATAGTCAATTCCAATATTCGCATCCAGCCAACCTTTAATATTTACCAATTTCGAATACACATTCGAGCTGTCGGAAGTGTACGTGTTACCAGTAACATCGCTGTTGTAAAACACATCGGCTTTTATATAAATTTTTTCAGCAATAGCATAGTGTCCACTGATACCAACTCGCAATGCTGGAACATACAATTGCTCTTTCAATTGGTCGGTGTTGTATTTATTGTAATCAGCACTGAATGCAAAACTGAATTTTTCAGCATTCTTGTATTCCAACGATCCTTTGAAATTTAATAAAGTTGCTTTGTCATACACCACTGCGAAAGTGGAAGGGATTTCGAAGTTGGCATAATAAAAAGGTTGGTCTTTAATTCTCGACCATTTCACCGATCCTATAAACATTAAGTCATGTTCAAGTTTGATGGAGGTTCCCGCTTTAATTCCTAATTTTTCGTTGGTGTTGTTAAGTGCTACGTTGCTTCCGAAAAATGGATTTTCCCTGCTGAAACTTCTTAAGTCGTTGCGATGTAAATCACCACTCAACGTAGCGAAAATTTTCACGGCATCATCAATCACTTGATAGCTGGTGCTGAGATATGGATAGAGTCTGTAGTTATTATCTTTAATGGGCTTCGAGTAAGGTGTGATTCCTGTTGGATTATTTCTCGATTCAATGGCTACGTTTCCACCTACTTCAATCGAAAATAAATTTTCATTGATGATAAAACGAGGTTGGAAGCGCACAATACTTCTGTTGATGGAATACAACGCTTGTTTAATTTTTCCAAACTCTCCTGAAATTTGCAAATTGAATTTTGCATTGGTTAATAATTTTCCAATTCCTAGTTCTACTTTTGCGTTATTCTCGTTGCTGTTGCGGTTATCCTCGAAATTGTAAAATCCCACGGAAGCTTGGTAGGTCCAGCTGTCTTTATCGGAATTAATAGATGCCAAATTTACATTTCCATCAAAGTCACTCATGCTATGTTTGGTTTCCGATTTTGAAAATAATTCAGGTGGTGATTTGTAACCATAAAAATGCACCACATCTCTGTTGTATGCAAGGTTGGCACCTAATTTAAACTTTTCGAAATAACGCGTTCCAAAAACATTGAAGTTATTATTACTATTTCCGGGAGAACCATAATCTTTGATTTTTCCGCTGGTAGAAAGATGCTTGTATCGAACTCCTGCGTCAAAATTTTTCGACCGTAAACTATTGAATGAAATATCCAAAAGAGGCATGTTCTCTAAACCGTATCCCGCTTTCACATAACCATGATACAACTTTTTTATAGCATCATCTTTTATTCTGACAGGTTTAATAGGTGACGTGTTGTAGTTCGAATTGATGGGCTGTGCACTTACTTTGTATTCGGGAGTGTTGGGGTTGCGAATCGTAGTAGTGTCGCTGTCGGGATTAATATTTATTTTGAATGCATCATTCAACACCGGCTGGTATTCTTTGATAACATTAATATCTTCATTACCGAGATTGCCAGTTTTTCCACCGCCTGTTTGTGCGAAAGACAAGGTAGGACACAGTGCAATCAGGATTAAATAGTGGCGAGTATTCATCTTCATTTTGTCTTTTAGCACTAGTTCTTTTCTTGGTTTAAATCAGTTTCTGGATCGGGCAGCGGCGCTGGTGCTTTGTTCTCATTCATTTCTGTCAAAACAAGATCATCCAATTTTTCTTGAGCGATGGCTTTGATATCTTCTGGATCCGATGGATCTTTTTCGTAGTTATCGAGTAAGCTTTGTAACGTAGCCTTCGCTTCAAACTTATCACTTAATGCAAGGTGATTATCGGCAAGAAGTATGAAACTTTTTGCGATCCAATAATCGTAAGAAGGAACTTGATTCGCTACATCATAGCATTTCGCTTGTGAAGTTTTGAAGTTCCCCATTTTGTAATCGATGAGAGCTAATGAGTATTTAGATTCTGCACCTGCATCACTCGACTGTTTAGAAATAATTGTGAATTCTTTTTTCGCTGCAACATAATCTTCCAGTTTCATAGCACTCCTGCCATAAGTCAAATGTGATTCTGCTACTATTTCATTGGAAACTTTTTCACCTTCAATCAATTTCTTTGCATAAGCAATGGCTTGTCCATAGTTAGCAATGAGATAACTAGCGCGCATAATTCCTGTTTGTGCATAAAGTATGTTGTCTCGCATCTCTGCATCGCGCTCTAATGCTCCATACTGTTGAAGCGCTTTCATATATTCTTTGTTATTGAAATTGATATTCCCTGCTTTTAATAAGGATTTTTCAGAGTAGATATTCTTTGGTTCTCCAATGATGGTTTCATATCCTGATAGTGCTTCTGCGAAATTTTTACTTCTAAAATTACACTCTGCTAAATAGAATGTTGCATTTAAACGATAAGCACCATTAGGAAATTGAGTCAGATATTTGTTGAAGTCTTTGGCAGCATCTTCGAAATTGCTTTTTAAGTAACGCTGTTCCGCTACTTGGTAAGTGATGGAATCTTGAGCACCAATACTTACACTTGCATTCGGAATGTTTTTTACAAAAGCAAAGTATTCTTCTGCTTTCCCATCTTCTACATAAATATTTTTTACGCTGGTCAAAGCTTCGGTGGCTTCTGGTGTTCCAGGATAAGTTGAAATTACTTTTTTGAGTTGCTCAATGGCTTTTTCGTCTTGTTTGTCGTTATAGTATATTAATCCGATGTTCAGTTGTGCTTTCTTTCCATACTGACTTCCTGGAAATTCCTTGAGCAGTTGACTAAAATTCGTTTGTGCTTGCGTTCCATCTCCCTTCGACATATACGCCTTTCCTCTTTCATAGATCGCATCGGCACGATATCGTGATCGCGGATAACTACTCATAAGATTAGAAAGCGTTTGTGCTTTTGCATCCATGTTTCCTTGCAATCCTTGAATTACGCCCTTTTGATAAAGCGCATAATCGGATGAGCTTGCCTTTGCACTAATCGCATCGTTGTAGTAGCTCAATGAATTGTCGAAATCACGCATTCCATAAAAACAATCTCCTGTTCGAATTAAGGCATCATTATAAATATCATTTTCATTGGGATTTCGTTTTGCTAAATATTTTCTGAACCATGATTGAGATTCGTTGTAATCGTTCGTCTTAAAAAAACAATAACCTAAGTTATAGTTTGCAATATTGTACATGCTTGTGTTCACCGAACCTGGATTAAAAATAAAAGAGCGATACTGCTTGATGGCTAAGTCGAACTTTTCTTGTTTAAATAAAATTTCTGCCTTCCAGTAAATCGCTTTGGCTTTGATATCTGGATCCACATCATTGATGATGGCTTTTTCAAAATGTCCAATGGCCTTGTCATTATCGCCATCATTAAAAAGTTCGAGTCCACGGAAATAAGCAACTTTTTGATAAGCACCTTTTGTTCTCGTACTCTTCGTTTTGATATTATCTAGTGCGGCTAATGCATCTTTGTAGTTGCGCGTGCTTAAATAAAGTTCCGCAAGTAATTCATTGGATTCATCTGCATATTTAGAATTTGGAAATCGTTCGATGAAATCTTTAAAAGCAGTGAGTCCGCCAGGAAGATTTAATTCATACGATAATTTCGCATAGTTGAACAAGGATGTTTCCTGAATAAATTTATTGTGATCTAATTTCGATGCAAACTGAAATGCATTTCGCGCTGCTGTTTTATTATTTGTTTTTAAATAGCAGGCGGCTAAATGATACCATGCATTTTGTTCGAGCGAATCTTGCAATCCAGTTACTTTTTCAAAATTGGTAATAGCACCAGCAAAGTCTTCCGACTTAAATTGACAAAAAGCTAAGGTGTAGCGATCATCTCTGCTTAGCGTGGGTGTTGCTTGACTATAGGCATTGAGATACACCATTGCATTTTTATAATCCCCTTTGCGGTAATATGACTCTGCCACAATACGCATGATCTCTACATTATTTTGAGGGCTTTTAGATTCCAAAACGGGTACTGCATATAAAATAACATCCGAGTATTTTCCTTGATCAAAATACATTTGTGTAATGTAATAGGGTACTAATGGACCAAAGGTGGCTGATGAATCTAGCTTTGAAAAATACTCTAAAGCTGTTTTGTAATTATTATTCGAGTAAGCAATATGTCCGTAGTAATATTGTGCTGCCGTTTGGTATTTTGATTTCACATTTACAATTTCCAAAAACTTACGTGCAGCCTGATCATTGTCGTTCTTGTTAAAATAACAATATCCAATTTTGAAATAATATTCAGGAACTTCATCTCCGCTCAAGTAATAAATATCTGCTTTTTCAAAAGCGGGCAATGCCTTCGTATATTTTTTAGTGCGATAATAATGTCGACCTAAGTAAAACCAAGCACGGGGCGCTTTCGTGCTTTCCGAATAATTCGTCGTGAAATTTGATAAAAGGATTTCTGCATCCGGATGAAACAATTCATAAGCACAAACGGAAACATAGAACGATGCGTTTATTTTATTGTGGGTAGTTCCCTTCTTTTCTTTCAAATATTGATTAAATTCATCTTTAGCCGCAGAGTATTTCTCCTTGATGAACAATTCCCAAGCATTCTTATAGACTTGGTCTTCCTCTACAAATATTTCTGTGAGTTGAGCATTCGAGCTGTATGATAAAAGTAAACAGCAGATTATCAGTAGTTTGCGCATCTTTTGGTTCTTTCTTTCCTATGAACGTATTTTATCAAAATTACACCTAAGGAACGCCTTCAGGCCTTTTAATCGTATCTCATCCCATTAAATTATTAACAGGCAATATTGAATTAGTTCTCTCTTTCATTTTATACTTAAATCATCTTTTGTGCAATTTTATTTCTTGTATGCACGTTGTTATATGTGATGGTTTTTAGAATTGGTATTTAACATTGTAAGTAATTGATTGATTTGAATAATTATTCCTTTAAACCTTTTGTAAATTGCGCCATCCTAGAACCTGAAAACAAAAAAATAATTTGAAGATGAAAAATAAAATGAAATTTGGATTTGTTGCAGTAGCAGCTACATTACTCGTTTATGTAGGTTGTAAAAAAGACAAAGAAGAAGATGACCGTGATGGTACTACATCTGTAGAATATGCGATGGCCGATGCCTCTTTTGGGGACGTAGCCAGCATTGCAGATGAAGGTTATGATGGCTCTTTAGAATCGTATCGTGTTATGAATGGTGGGGCAGCAGAAAAAGTAATGACATCTTGCGCTACGATTACATTTGATACCACCACAACATCACCAAAAACATTCACTGTCGATTTTGGCACAACAGATTGTCTATGTAATGATGGCAATTACCGTAGAGGAAAAATTATAGTGAGTTGGACACTTCCTTACCGCGACTCTGGTTCAACACATACAATTACATTCGATAATTATTTTGTGAATTATAATCAATTGTTGGGTACAAAAACGGTAACCAATAACGGAAGAAACACATCTGGTAAGTTAAGTTATACGGTTACAATAAATGGTTCTATTATTTGGGATCCCCAATATTTTGGAGGTGGTGGTACAAGTACCTACACTTCAACCAGAACAAGAGTTTGGACAGCAGGCGAAGCCACTGGAACTTGGTTAGACGATATCTATCACATCAGTGGATCAGCAAGCGGAACTACTCGCACAGGTTCAAGTTATATCATGTCAACAACTACTCCTCTAAAAAAGGAAATCGGATATAGACATTTAACAGATGGTATCTTAGTATTTACACCATCAGGAAAATATGCACGCACAATCGATTATGGTTATGTAAATGGTTTGCGTGATGCTTTAGCGAAAGTGACCATTAATGGTTATACGTTCACGATTCAATTGAAATAAATTATTAGATTAAATTTAGAAGTCATATACATCTCTGAATAAATTGACAACAATTGTCAATTTATTCAGAGATGTTTTTTTTCATATAAAATCCAATTATTGTTTCAATTTATTGTTTGGTCCTGAGTGGCGGTTCCCCACGAGTTTGTGTCACCCTTTCCGTGTCAAGTTAAAAAAATAATGAATGTCGTTTTTTGTAATGATTTGACTTCTCTAAGGTCAATGTTTGAATGCAGTTTTGATTCGTTGAAACCAAATGCAAGTTGATCGGTAGATAGCCAACACCGAAGGTGTGAAATGATTATAGAAACGCATATATTTTTAAAATGCAAAACCCTGAAGGGGTGACATTATTTGCGGCGAAAAATTGCCAATCATTAATCGCGAAGCTTCGCGACTATAAACATACGGCCTTCGGGGTTTTGGGTGGTGGGATGCCGCATTTTTCTATAATCATTTCACTCCTTCGGAGTTTGTTTGCGAAAGAAAAAATCTAGAAGCTAGAAGCCTCGATTTATAATAGCGAACGAAAACTCTTTTGTTCTGTTAAGCTGGTACGTAAAATAAAAAAATTACTTCAGCAAATAAATCTGTCCTTTCAAATTATGCTTTTTGCGATTGAAGTCTTTTATTAAAGATTCGTAAACATAAACCCCAGACATACATTCTTCACCATCATTTAAAAATTTTCCGTTCCAGCTTTCGTTAGTATTGCTGCTTTCATAAACTATTTGTCCGCGACGATTGTATACTTTGATATTAAATTCATCTACACCTTCAGAATAAATGGATAAGCGGTCGTTAATTTGATCGTTGTTAGGTGTAAATGCATTGGGAATATACAAGGAGTAATTAGGTGTAACTCTCACTTCTAACTGGAAAGTGTCTCGACAACCACCTGCATTGAATGTGTACAATGTGACAATATAACTTCCAACATTTTCATATTCATGCGTTGTGCTGCAACTGCTATCACCCGTTCCATCTCCAAAATCGAAATAGCATCCGTTGTTGGCAAAGGCTGATTCGAAATTAAAGACCGGATTTAATTCACTTGCGACTAATGGATTTGCAGTGAATAAAGCCACTGGAATTGGAAAGGTTGCGATGCCTCCAGTCAACGTATCTGTTGTACTACATGTATCAGCACTTGTTAAGGTAAGAGTAGGTGTATACACACCTTGATTAGGATAGGTATGTGTTGGGTTATTTATAAATGAAACTACACCATCACCAAAATTCCACAAGTAAGTTGGATTTGGAATGGCTGGACTTAAGTCTTGGAAGATTACATCTAAAGGAGCACACCCCGTACTTTGATTTACACTAAAATTTACAACAGGATTGGGTTTTACAACTACATTGGCAATGTATTGATCAGGAGGACAACCTGGAGTTTGCGTTTGCAGAATGATGGACTTAGGTCCGGTGGATGTGAAATTGTAATCTTGAATAGTTGGGGATACGATGGTATCAGTTCCGATAATCCAAGTCAACGTTGCACCAGGAACAACTCCGAATAATGGACTAAAATCAAAGGCATTATTGGTTTCACATTGAGGATTGGGTGGAATAAAAAATGCATTTTGTACTGAATTTACGGTAAGCAACATCGTGTCTTTTTTGTCGCAATACCCGAGAGAAGTAGTTACAATAAAGCGTACCGTTGTATCTGCAGTGCCAATGACTGGTACCGTTGCTTGCGGATTAGAAATTGTTCCCGAACTTAAAAAAGAGGGGTTTGTCCAGATGTAGGTATATCCAGCAGTAGTTGTTGTTCCAATGGCAAGCGGTTGATTAGAGCATGTTGTTAAATCATTTCCCGCATTGGAAATAGGATAACTTCCCACCAAAATGTTTTTTCGAATGGTGTCGGAGTTGCAAAAATTATCGTTGGTAACTAACGTTATCGCATAGGTGCCGTTAGAAGGAAAATTAATAAGATAAGGTCCTAAAGGATTAGTTGCTAAATTTAAAACGTTTCCACCATAATCCCATGTAAAATTATTCCCAGTTACTGGCATCAATCCTGTGTACGTGACAACAATAGTATCGCTACCACAAACTGTTGTGTCGCTCACTGTAAAATTCGCATTGGGCTTGGCGCGAACTAAAATTGGAACGGAATCAATATTCGATTTACACCCTTCTAATGAAGTAGCTTCGGCCCTCATGAAAGTATTTCCGGCAGTGTTCCAAGTAAAGGTCCCCGTACTTCCATCTGCAGGAGTCCCACTCACAAAAGTTGCTGTTCCATAATTCCACGTGTAAATGGATCCAGCAGGAGCGCCACTTGCCAGCGGTGTGAAAGTAAGTGTCTCTCCCTGACAAACTGGAGAACTAACGTTGATAGCTATGTTCGGTGTTTGAAAAACTTTGATGGAATCATCATATGGAAATCCTAAACATCCATTTTCAACAATGGCTAAATTCAAATAGTAAGTCCCAACAGCATTCCAATTGATATCGAATTGCTGATTGGTTGAATTGCTTACGGTTCCTCCTCCGTAGGTCCAAGCATAAGTGGCAGTACTTGCCGCCGAGCCTGTATAATTTACGGTAACATCAGTACCCGTACACCCCGAATCGGGCATTGAGAAATTAGCAGTAGGCAAATTAAAAATATGAACGGTATCTTTTGTGGTGTCTGATGCGCAACCGTTTTCTGTAATTTGTAAACCTGCAATAATATTTCCTGATGTATTCCAATAAGCAGTGGCTTGTCCAAATCCAGTTACGAAGGATCCCGAGTTGTTTGGGAAAACCCAATCGTAAAAAATATTAGGATCGGAAGAATTGGCTGTAAAATCCGCTGTAACCGCATTGGTACCATCAAAACATAAACTATCATCACTAATTGTAAAAGTAACCACTGGCTTTGGCTTCACTACAATTTGTCGACTGAAAGAATGAGAACATCCAATTAACTCTGTTAACGTTAATGAAGCCAAATACGTTCCCGGACCATAAAAGTGATTCGGTAAATTGAAGTTGGCACCTACACCACTGATGGGAGGATTGCCATCTCCAAAATCGAATGACCAGATAGTTGAAGAATTGTATTCGCTATTATCTGTAAAGTTTGCTGTTAAAGAACCGCATGCTAGTAAACTATCAACATTAAAATCGGCAGTAGGCATCATTCGTACACCAAATCCCCAGGTAAAATCAAATCCAGAACCACTTTGACTGGTATCATCAATCATCAATGCATATCTATTTCCAGACACTACATTGATGGGTGGACAATAGGGACTGCCTGTGCAATTCACAACAGAACTCGACATGCCAAATGCTTGAAAAGGATCGTATACGCTGTTGCACGCCACTTCAGACCCAGGACATCCTGCAGTAATGTTATAAAGAGCCCATCTAAAGCCCCCAATATTCGTTGGGAAGGCAGTGAATTCTAATGGACCGTTGTAACCCACATTAAACTTGTACCAAAAAGGTCGAACGGGAGGAGAGTTAAAGCAAGAAGGAGTTACAGCAATACCAGGTTGCGCACTTCCTGGGCTACTAAAATCATAGGTATTACAGAGGGCGGTTGCACTGTTGCAATCGATACCTGGATTAATAAATCCATTGGTGCTTGAAACGCAAACTAAAAATTCTCCAACAGTTTCGAGTGAAGTTACATAAAACCAAATTTGTGTTCCAGCAAAAGAAGTAAAAGCTACAGACGCAGGATCTACATTTGTCAAAGCAGTATTACAAACATTTGGAGTGCCACCGCCAGCGCAATTTCCATTCACTACAGTTACCGAAACTTTTTGTGCAGGAGTTAATCCAATTGGCGAAATTGTAATAGTATTTACAGTGCCTGTTACAACATATGAATACCAAATTTCATGTCCACCTGCAGGTAAGGGCGGTGTTGCACCCGCATCACAAGCATTCGAGATTCCATCACTCGTAGCTGTTGAATTATCATCGTTGATGCAAGTGTTTCCACTTTGATCGAGGTAAATAAAAGTAGCGCCAGAGCAATTGTCATTGGTTGGAACTTGGGCTTCTGCGTTGGTAAATAAAAGCATGAAAAACAAGGATAAAATTACCGATAAGCATCGATCAATAAATGAATGAATTGATTTGGAGAGCATTGTTTAAATACAGATGTTTCAGAGTGCTAAAGCCACTTAAAATGAATTAGCCATGCTAATTTTCTTTTCGAAGCTTCAGAACGACTATTTTTGCAACAACAAAACTACCCAATTTATGAATACCATTCAAGATTATATTAACCAAAACAAGGATCGTTTTATCTCTGAATTGATGGATCTATTGCGAATTCCTTCAGTGAGCGCCGATTCGAAGTATAAGGCCGATGTGGTTCGTGCCTCAGAATTCATCAAAAAGTCATTGGAAGATGCGGGTGCCGACAAAGTGGAAATTTGCACTACACCAGGACATCCTATTGTTTATGGTGAAAAAATCATCGATCCTAAACTGCCAACAGTCTTGGTTTATGGACATTATGACGTGCAGCCTGCTGATCCTTTAAATCTTTGGGATTCACCGCCTTTTGAACCTGTCATTAAGGATAATAAAATTTATGCTCGCGGATCTTGTGACGACAAAGGTCAGGTTTATATGCATGTGAAAGCTTTTGAATCGATGATGAAGACGAATTCCTTGCCTTGTAATGTGAAGTTTATGATTGAAGGAGAAGAAGAGGTAGGTTCAACCAATTTAGGAACTTGGATTCGCGAAAATAAAAGCCGATTAACAGGTGATGTGATTTTGATTTCGGACACCTCCATCATTGCCAATGATATTCCAAGTATTGATGTTGGATTGCGCGGATTGAGTTATGTGGAAGTAGAAGTAACCGGTCCTAATCGTGATTTGCATAGTGGGGTTTATGGAGGAGCGGTTGCGAATCCTATTCAAATTTTATGTGAGATGATTGCTAAGATGAAGGATGAAAACAATCATATCACCATCCCTGGATTTTATGATGATGTTTTGGTGTTGAGTGCTGATGAGCGTGCAGAATTAAACAAAGCTCCTTTTGATTTAGCCGAGTATAAAACGGATTTAAATGTGGGCGATGTTCACGGTGAAAAGGGATATACGGTGTTGGAGCAAACTGGAGTTCGTCCTACGTTTGAGTTGAATGGAATTTGGGGTGGATATATTGGAGAAGGCGCAAAAACGGTTTTGCCTTCAAAAGCATTTGCAAAAATATCGATGCGTTTAGTGCCCAATCAAACGAGTGATAAAATCACTCAACTTTTTTCTGATCATTTCAAAAGTATAGCTCCTGCAGGAGTAACGGTAAAAGTGATTCCGCATCATGGTGGTGAGCCCGTGGTAACCCCAACCGATTCAATTGCATTCAAAGCTGCCAGTAAAGCAATGGAAACTACCTTTGGAAAAAAGCCAATTCCTACTCGAGGTGGTGGAAGTATTCCCATCGTTGCATTGTTTGAAAAGGAATTAGGCTTAAAAAGTGTGTTGATGGGCTTTGGTCTTGATAGCGATTTAATTCATAGCCCCAATGAGCATTATGGAATCTTTAATTTTATGAAAGGGATAGAAACAATTCCGTTGTTCTTTCAAAACTTTCGTGAAATGAAATCGTAATTGGATAAACAGTTTTTTTAACACTAGAGGGCACTAAAGGTCACTAAAGATCACAAAAGAAATTCTCGTTTGCACTCTTTTGCCTCGTATGTTTGTTTTTTTCTCAAGTGTTCTCTTGTGTTCTCTAGTGCCCTCTAGTGTTAAAATCGATTTTCATTTCGGAGCTTAATTTATACACTTTGGTCAACTTCTTTATTAAATTGATTGATGTTTGATACATATTTTCTATTTTTAACAGATGCAAATCCTTAGAAAACTCCCGCTCGAGCTGATCATTTGGATCGGATCAATTTCGTATTTAGCAGGGATTGATCCGCATGCAGAGCATATGAGTCTTTGTGTTTTTCATTGGTTAGGTTTTGCATGGTGTCCGGGATGTGGATTGGGTCATTCCATTTCATTCTTATTGCATGGAGAATTCTTACACTCCTGGAATGCACATATTCTCGGTGGTTTTGGGTTGATGGTTTTATTGCATCGCATCCTACAATTGCTTCGATTGGAATATTCGAGATATCAACTAAAATTCAATGTAAATTAATTGTTAACTAAATAATCATGGATAAAAATTTACTACTCTCCTTACCCGGAATCGAATCAGAAGAAATGCTTTTTATTCAAGAAGCAATAAAGGATTTGAGCGAGGATGCTCAACGTAATTTTCTCTTGCTTTATCAAGGAAGAAGAAAGGATCCACAAACGATATTAA
>JANOPQ010000220.1:0-9892 GCA_031421935.1 Bacteroidota bacterium
GATGGGGTAATGGTCGTTAAGGGAGTGTATGTATTGAGTATATTGTTTAAAAAAACTGATTTTTTAATCATCAATCCATGACTTATAGTAGTCGTCGCTCATAATTTTTAATCCTTCCTCAGTGAGCCACAATGGTTTAAAGGTGTCGATCATAACCGCTAGTTCCATTGTCTCTTTTTTTCCAATACTTTTTTCAACAGTACCTGGATGCGGACCGTGTGGGATACCCGCAGGATGAAGCGTGATCATACCTTTTGTTACACTTTTTCGACTCATAAAATCACCGTCTACATAGTATAAAACTTCATCAGAATCCACATTGCTATGATTGTATGGCGCTGGAATAGCATCTGGATGGTAATCGTAAAGTCTTGGAACAAAGGAGCATATAACATAATTATGCGCTTCAAAAGTTTGGTGAACAGGTGGTGGCTGATGTACCCTTCCCGTGATAGGCTCAAAATCTTTAATATTTAATGCCCAAGGGTAATGGTTTCCATCCCAACCAATTGCATCAAATGGGTGGGTTGCATAGCTATACGGATATATAATTCCTTGTTTTTTTATCATGACCCTAAAATCGCCCTGCTCATCATGAGTTTCCAAATCCTGAGGTTTGCGAATATCACGCTCGCAAAATGGAGAATGCTCTTCTAATTGTCCGTATCCATTTCGATATTGGCGTGGGGTCTCAATGGGAGAAAATGAATCCACAATCAAAAGTCGATTGTTGGAATCGTCAAAATGAAGCTGGAAAATGGTTCCACGGGGAATCACTAAATAATCGCCATATCCAAATTTAATATTGCCATAAATAGTTTTCAAAACCCCCGACCCTTCATGGACAAAAATGAGCTCATCAGCATCGGCATTCTTTAGAAAATATTCACTGATGGATTTTCGAGGAGCCGCCAATGAAATATGCAAATCATTATTGACTAATACGGCCTTTTTACTTTCTATATAATCATCTTCTGGGCGTACATGAAATCCTTCAAAACTTTGATGACGCAGAAAGCGCTGAAATGCAATCTTAGGCTCACGAGAAAAAGGCTCACCAACCGATTTTACAAGCGTTGGAGCATAAGCATGATAAATCAAGGAATAAACATTCGAAAAACCATGCGTCGACACTAATTCTTCCGAATATAAGGTTCCATCTGGCTTGCGAAACTGAGTGTGACGTTTATGAGGAAATTTTCCAAGTGAATGATATTGAGGCATGTTTAATTTTATTTCGTGCTGCAAGATACAACCTCACAACTGATTTTTCATGGGAATGCTTCTACAAAGTTAACCATTGGTTACTTTTGTAAAAAATTATAGAATTATGAAACTCGTTTCTTATCGCCTAAATGGCCAAAATTTGTTGGGATTGTACATTAATGAAAAGATATATAATGTAGCTGAAGCTGGAAAGCTGTTGGGGAAGATTGGTTCGCAAACCATGAAAGAATTGTTGGATGGTGAAGAGAAAACCATGAACGAAACGCGTGAAATTGAAGCCAAAATAAAAGAAGGTAAAGTAGATATGCCCTCTAATCTTTGGTCAGAATTGAAAATTGTTTCTCCCGTTCCCGAGCCAACATCTTGTCGCGATGGCTATGCATTTCGTCAACACGTTGCCGCCGCGCGTAGAAATCGTAAAGTAGATATGATCGAAGAGTTTGATGAGTATCCTATCTTTTATTTTACTAACCATAATGCACTTCAAGGTCCTGGTGATGTATGGTGTATGCCCGATCATTTTCGTCAACTCGATTTTGAATTGGAAGCCGCTGTGGTGATTGGTAAAAGAGGAAGAAATATTCGTGCATCGCAAGCCGATCAGTACATCGCTGGATATACGATTATGAATGATATTAGCGCTCGACAATTGCAGATGGAAGAAATGAAATTGAATTTGGGTCCGGCTAAAGGAAAAGATTTTTCTACCGCTATCGGTCCGTACTTAGTGACGCCCGATGAATTGCAATCTTTTTTAACAGCGCCTAAAGAAAATCATACCGGCGAGCGATATAATCTCACGATGAAATGTCAAGTAAATGGTATTCAAGTAAGCGAAGGAAATATGGCACAAATGGATTGGACTTTTGCCGAAATTATTGAAAGATGTGCTTACGGTGTGGATATTATTCCCGGCGATGTGATTGGTTCAGGAACCGTGGGGACAGGATGTTTTCTCGAGCTAAATGGCACCGGAAAATTAAATGATGCAAATTATCCTGTACAATGGTTGCAAGAAGGGGATGTAGTAGAAATGACGATTGATGGATTAGGTTGTTTAACGAATACCATCCGAAAAGATGAAGATAGATTCTCCATATTAGATTTAAAGAAAAAAGTAAAACACGCTCATTAATTGGAACTAATGAAAAGTAAAAAAGCTCCTCATTTCGAGGAGCTTTTTTTGTGAGTATTTGGTTTGCTTTTAGCGAGCACTTCTCGTCTCGAATTTGCCAGGCAGGACAGCCTTACGGGGCTGTCCTTTACTGACAATCAACCTAAAAACACCAAAACCTTCTTTATGCCTTACAGGGCAAGTGTTTTTGGAACCTTACGGGGTTCCGTTTATAATATTTTTTATTTGATCAGGTCAGTCGCGGGTAACCTTACGGGGTTACCCGTTTTCTGACATCAACCTAAAACCAAATAAAAACTTTAAATTTTCTTAAGAACGATTGCAATTCTGAGTTGCGGTTATGTGAATTTAAACGCCCACCCCTCCTTAAGGTTCGCGTTTTTATATAAAATCTTACAACAAATCTTACATTTGTTATATGTGGTTGACTACTAGTGTGGAGGATTGAGTTAAAATAGAAATTTTGTTCTGTTTATTTGTCCATGCTATGTGTTTATTCATCTTTCGTTTAAAAAATCATGGGAGTAGAATCCCTACCTTTGCAGCGTAAAAATTGAACTATGAGTGATATTGTATTGAATAAAATAGAAGATGCCATTGAAGCTATTCGTGCAGGGAAGATTATTATTGTTGTAGATGATGCTGATCGGGAGAATGAAGGCGACTTTTTAATGGCTTCAGAATGTGCTACTACCGAATTGGTCAATTTTATGGCTACACATGGACGTGGATTAATTTGTGTTTCACTCAGTGAAGAACGTTGTGAAGAATTGGATTTACCGATGATGGTGAATAAGAATACCGCATCTCACGAAACTGCATTCACGATCTCTGTTGATTTATTAGGTCATGGATGTACCACAGGAATTTCAGCCTCTGATCGTTCTAAAACCATTAAAGCACTTGTAAACCCATCTACAAAAGCAGAAGAATTAGGCCGACCTGGACACATCTTCCCTCTAAAAGCAAAAAAAGGAGGCGTAATTCGCAGAGCTGGACATACTGAAGCCGCTATGGACTTAGCTCGCATGGCAGGTTATTTCCCGAGTGGTGTGATTGTAGAAATAATGAATGAAGATGGTTCCATGGCTCGTTTGCCCGAATTGATGGAACTAGCAGTTAAATTTAAGATGATCATTATTTCTATTGAAGACTTAATTAAATATCGTCTCGAAAAAGAGAGTTTAATAGAAAGAATGGTGTCCGTGAATATGCCCACCACATACGGTGAATTTAATATGGTAGCATTTCGTCATAAGGAAAGTCATGAAGAACATCTTGCTTTAATAAAGGGTACATGGAAGGAAGACGAACCTGTAATGGTACGCGTGCATTCATCTTGTATGACAGGCGATATTTTTGGTTCGTGCCGATGCGATTGCGGTCCTCAATTGCACGCAGCTATGGAGATGATTAACAAAGAAGGAAAAGGCGTGATACTCTATATGAATCAAGAAGGAAGAGGTATTGGGCTGATGAATAAATTACTTGCCTATAAATTACAAGAGCAAGGATTAGATACCGTAGAGGCGAATTTACAGTTGGGCTTCAAGATGGATGAACGTGATTATGGAGTAGGTGCCCAAATTCTCCGTGACTTAGGCGTCAGTAAAATGCGCTTGATGACCAACAATCCAACAAAGCGCGCCGGACTCATTGGTTATGGATTGGAAATCGTTGAAAGTATTCCCATCGAAATTTCTCCTAACCCTCACAATCAACAATATTTGGAAACCAAGCGTGATAAAATGGGACATGCTATCAAAGCATAAGTCTGTTTTTGAATCGTTTTGAGGTGCAAATTATTCATTGATAGATGGTAAACCTGTTCGTTTTTAGATGAAAAATGTGTTTAATTATCGCTTGCTAAACTTTATCTTTGTATTCGTATTTTTTCCGGATATACAATCGAAATAATTATATGACCTTAATAAAATCAATTTCAGGAATTCGTGGAACCATTGGCGGTAAAGCAGGCGATGGTCTTTCTCCTTTTGATGTACTTAAATTCACTTCAGCTTACGGCGCTTGGATTCAGAAAACACATCCTGGAGTAAAATGTAAAGTAGTCATTGGTAGAGATGCACGTATCTCTGGTCAAATGGTGAGTGGATTGGTTTCTTCTACATTGATGAGTTTAGGAATTGATGTCATTGATACGGGATTGTCTACAACACCAACCGTAGAGATGGCAGTGCCCTACCATCAAGCACAAGGTGGAATTATACTAACGGCCAGTCATAACCCTAAGCAGTGGAACGCATTAAAGTTATTAAATGATAAAGGTGAATTTATTTCTGCTGATGATGGTGCCGATGTATTACATATTGCTGAAAATGGAAATGTTGAATTTGTAGATGTAAATTCATTAGGAAAATTGTCTACTGACCAACTAGCCATTGCTCGACATATTGAATCGATCTTAGCCTTGCCGATGGTAGATCGAAAAGCCATTAAAGCTGCTAAATTTATTGTAGCCATCGATTGCGTGAATTCTACGGGTGGAATTGCATTGCCTCCTTTATTGAAAGCTTTGGGTGTTGATCAGGTGATTGAATTATACTGTACGCCTGATGGTAATTTTCCACATAATCCAGAACCACTTCCTGAGCATCTTACCGAAATTTCTAAAGTAGTAGTGAAAAATAAAGCGCATCTCGGGTTGGTAGTGGATCCCGATGTGGATCGCTTAGCCATCGTTTCGGAAGATGGAGAAATGTTTGGCGAAGAATATACGTTAGTTGCTGTGGCCGATTATGTATTACAGCATAAAAAAGGTAATACAGTTTCTAATCTTTCATCCACGAGAGCATTGCGCGATGTGACCGAAAAACATGGCGGCACTTATGCAGCAAGTGCAGTGGGAGAAGTGAATGTTGTAGAGAAAATGAAAGCAACGAATGCTGTGATTGGCGGTGAAGGAAACGGAGGCGTGATACTTCCTGAACTGCATTACGGTCGCGATGCATTAGCAGGAATTGCATTGTTCCTTTCGCATTTGGCGAAGTCCGGAAAATCTTGTTCCATGTTGCGTTCTAGTTATCCAGGATATTTCATCTCCAAAAATAAAATTGAATTAACACCAGATGTGAATGTAGATTTGATTTTGGAAAACATTACCGAAAAATATAAAAATCATCCGGTAAATACCATCGACGGAGTGAAAATTGAATTCGATAAAGAATGGGTCCATTTGCGTCGTTCAAATACAGAACCCATCATCCGAATTTACTCTGAAAGTCAATCGATGACAACTGCAAACAATTTGGCAGGAAAAATAATTGCCGATATCAAAGACATCCTCAGCGGGGTGTTGTCAAAAGCTTAAACAATGAATACTATGAAAGTTTATTTAGATAATGCAGCTACTACACCTATTCATCCCTTAGTGGTGGAGGCGATGCTTCCTGTTTTAGCTAATCAGTTTGGTAATCCTTCTTCTATTCATTCGTATGGAAGAGAAGTAAGGACCATCATTGAAGGTGCAAGAAAAAAAGTGGCTCAACTTTTAAATACATCTCCTTCTGAAATATTTTTTACTTCTGGCGGAACCGAAGCAGACAATATGGCGATTCGATGTTGTGTGCATGATTTAGGTGTTACACATATTATAACGTCTTCTATTGAGCATCATGCCGTTTTGCATACTGCAGAAGATATGGAGAAAAGAGGTTTGGTAAAATTGAGTTTAGTGAATGTAGATAGCACAGGTCAAGTTGATTTAAATCACTTGGAATGGTTGTTAAAAGTTGAGGAGAAAACATTAGTCTCGCTCATGCACGCGAACAATGAAATCGGTTCTATGATTTCTATTGAGAAAGTGGGTTCCCTTTGTCGAAAATACAATGCATTGTTTCATTCAGATACAGTACAAACATTAGGACATTATGTTCATGACTTAGCAGCATTGCCCGTTGATTTTATTACGGGGGCCGCACATAAATTCCACGGACCAAAAGGCGTTGGATTTTTGTACATCAATCATCGAGTAAAAATTAAACCCTATATAACGGGTGGTGCACAAGAGCGAAATATGCGTGGAGGCACTGAAAATGTATATGGAATTGTTGGTCTGGCAAAGGCATTGGAAATTGCTTACGAACATATTGAAAGTGATATTAAAGAAATTTCTGCATTGAAAAAGTATATGATGGATGAATTAAAAGCGTCCATTCCAGGTGTCGAATTTCATGGCGATCAACGTCCTGAATATAGTTTATATACGGTACTCAATGTTTGTTTTCCTCCATGTGAAAATGCTGAAATGTTATTGTTTAGTTTAGACATTGCGGGAATTGCTTGTTCTGCGGGTAGCGCATGCTCCTCTGGAAGTAATGTGGGGTCACATGTATTGAAGGGTATTGGTGCTGATCCAAACCGCCCAACGATTCGTTTTTCCTTCAGTCGATTTAATAATAAAGAAGAAATCGATTATTGTGTGGAAAAGGTGCGAGAGCTCTTTTTAGTGAAAGCTTAAGCCGTTTTTAATAGCGGAAAGGAGTTGAGTTGAAAACTCTTTATTATTAGATTTTGATGTTACTGTATATTTTCGTACCTTGTACGATGAAAATTCATAGTATGCGAAAAATTATACTCTCCACTTTGCTCATTACTGTTTTTTTTATTTCAGGAAAAGCACAAACAAATTTAAACGTTCAGTTTCGTTCGCAGCTTCCTTATGGCGGTGCTGTTCAATTGTCCAATATTTGGGGGTATGTAGATTCATTAGGAAATGAATATGCTTTGGTAGGAGCACAGAATGGATTGTCGATTGTGGATGTAACCAATCCCGCGAATCCTATCGTTAAATTTACGGTTGCTGGAACAAATTCTTCTTGGAGAGAAGTACAGGTTCATGGTAAGTATGCTTATGTTACCACAGAAGGATGTTGTAATGGGTTGCAAATTGTTAATCTTTCTAACCTTCCTGCTTCTGTAAGTTCTAAGTATTGGACTGGCTCAGGTGCAATCGCAGGTACCTTAGGTAGAATTCACTCTTTACATATCCGCGATTCGTATTTATATTTGAATGGATCGCAATTGTTTGGAGGGGCAGCGTTGATCGTTTCATTAACTGATCCATGGAATCCAGTGTATCTGTCTAACACTTCTGCTGGATTTTCGGGTAATATTCGATATATTCATGATTGCTTTGTGCGGAATGATACCTTGTGGGGCGCGAACATTTATGCAGGATATTTCTCTGTATTTAATGTGAGTAATAAATCGAATCCAATTTTCATTAGTTCACAAAATACGCCTAATAATTTTACACACAATACATGGATGGCCGATAATGGGAGTTCTGTATTGTTTACAACCGATGAAGTTAGTAATTCTTATTTGGCAGCCTACGATGTTTCTAATACTTCCAATATAGTTTTTCTGGATAGGTTGCAAGGTAATCCGGGAAGTGGATCCATCATTCATAATACCTATATTCGAAATAATTTTGCTATTAGTTCTTATTATAAAGATGGTGTTACAATTACTGATGTGAGCCGACCTAAAAACATGATTACTGTCGGTAAATATGATACCTATACCCAAGGATCCGGAAACGGATTTAATGGAGCGTGGGGCGTTCATCCCTTCTTGCCGTCTGGAAATTTGATTGTTTCAGATATTAATAACGGACTCTTTGTACTAACGCCAACGTATATACGAGCATGCTATTTAGAGGGCTCAGTTACTGATTCTTGTTCGGGATTACCCATGTCAAATGTATCGGTGATCATTACAGGCGGAACACACCACAATGAATTATCATTGTTAAATGGAGAGTATCGTACAGGTACTGCCACGGCAGGATCTTTTACCGTTACATTTAGTAAGACAGGTTATACATCAAAAGTATTTACCAATGTGGTTTTGCAAAATGGAGTTTTGAATACGATGAATGTTCAATTGCGTCCAACTACTGCAGTGAATGTTGCTTCGGCGAGTACAGTAAACCCATTGTGCTTTGGAGCAACTACAGGTTCAATTAACATTACTACAGCAAACGGAGCTTTGCCATTAACCTATCAATGGTCGAATGGTGCCACTACGGAAGATTTAGTAAATATATTATCGGGTAATTATACTGTTACTGTATTCGATGGTAGCGGATGTGTTTCTACACGCACATATTCACTTATTGCTCCTACAGTGATAGCTGCCTCTCAAACCATTTTGCCAGTATCGTGTAACCAATCTCAAGATGGTGTAATTGGTGTGAATATAAGTGGGGGAGTAGGACCTTATACATATCAATGGACCTATCAACCTTTTCCTCCAATAGCAAATTCAGGAATAGCAAAAGTGAACCTTTCGAATGTAAAAAATAATACTATTTTAAGTTCTTTAAGCATGGTACCCGACAGTACTGGAATCGATAGTTTAGTAGCTGGAATTTATCAACTTCAAATTACGGATAACAATGGTTGTATAAAAGCAGTTAGCTATAATTTGGTCGATCCATTAAATCCATGTAGTGTAACTATTTCTTTACGACTATTTGTGGAAGGATTTTATACCGGTGCAAATACAATGGCGCCAGTTGTAAATTCATCTTTGCAGTTAACCGATACCATTCTGTTTGAATTGAGAGCGCCTACTACACCATTCGCAATTCAACATACCGCTACTGGTGTAGTGAATTCAAATGGATATGTCAATTTTGTTTTCCCACCATCTTTATGGCAGCAATCGTATTATATGGTGATAAAACACAGAAATAGTATTGAGACTTGGAGTAAAACTCCATTTTATATTCCACAAGGTATTCAGAGTTTTAATTTAACGGAGTCGTTAGTTCCAATTACAAATCCTGATAATTTTAGGACGGAATAAATATTTTGAATCGTATTAATTTAAAGATTTGTTTGCTTTTTGGCATTGATTAAGATAAAAATGAAATCAAACATAATAAATCATAATAGTCATAGTAAATCAGTGTTCCATCTCTATAAATTATTTTCAAAGCTAAATTTCTTTCTAATCATAAAATCAACTATGCTTCTTAATCACTTTAGCAGGCACACCGCCCACCATTGTATTCTCTTCTACGCTTGAATTCACTACCGCTCCAGCTGCTAAAACAGCACGCGAACCAATATTCACATTAGGTAATATAATCACACCTGCACCAATCCATGCATCATTTGCAATGCATATTTTTCCGCGAATAGGAGGGAAAATATCGTTAAGTGAAGAATTATTTGCATCCGAGGAAAGAATTAAACTTACTCTTGGCCCAATGGAAACGCGATCGCCAATTTCTAATTCGCAAGTATTGTCCGAATTCATCATCGATAAAACCAAACCTGGACCAATATAAACCTTTTTGCCAACCTTAAATCCACATTGACGTAAAGCTATTATTCTAATATTATTTGCTGGAAAATAACCCGCTAAAAATCGCATGAATTTAATCCATGTTTGTTGAAGTATGTTTCTCTTTTTAATACCCATCTACAAAAATCATTTTATAAATTTAAGAATTTTTAATCCAAGTATTCCAATTTTCATCAAGAGTGGCTTATGAAT
>JANOPQ010000221.1:0-2095 GCA_031421935.1 Bacteroidota bacterium
CAAACACGAGCAAAATTTGAGCACTACCAGCACTGGATTACAAGAGCAAATGATCGATTTTAATGCTCCTACAGGCAACTATATCCTCAACCTTTACTACAACGACCAAGTATTACGAACCATTTTAATTAAAAAATAAGCACAAATGAAGAAAAAAATATATATTTTAGCCCTCACGTTCTTATGCTTATTGTGTAGTCAATTGAGTTTTGGGCAATCCATATACGAACTTCCTGAAGTGGATATTTATCCGCCTTATGAACCTGATATTGAAACTTGGGATTGCACTGACCCAAATAGTTCAATGTACCCTTGCGAATATGTTGATACTGGCGATTGTACAGATGACAGAAGTTATGCTTATCCCTGCATAATTGATGATCCCTGTAATTCAAGTAGTAATTCTTATGATCCTTGTCTTTGTGATCCATCTAGTTGTCAAGATAATAGCGATCCACCATCTGATGTACCTCCAGAAAGTTGTGGTGTTATTGTATGTAGTGGATTAGCTATTGATAGACCTTATTTAGTTGTTAATCGAACTACTTGTGAATGCGAAAAAATACCCCGACCTTGGTATTATGATTTTGATACTGATGGCTGGCACGATGCTGATGAACCAGTAAAAACCCAAATAGATTCTCCTGGTGGTGGATGGATAAAAACAACCAAAGGCGCCGATTGTGATGATAAGAACCTTCTAGTAACCAGCAATTGTTACTTAGATTACTTTATAGACAATGATGGCGATGATTATCATAGCGGTACCATTAGAGCTAAAACCCAAGGGCCATACAAAACGACCACACTTGGCCCTGATTGTGATGATAGTCCAACAGGAGCAAATGTGCATAAACTTAATAAATGCGGGAAATGTGAGGTAGAGCCGGTGAGTTGTGGGAATATTGATTGTTTTAAATCTCCAGTTCCTCCAAATACTAGAATCTCATCGTTATTTATGTCAACAAGAAATTGTGATGTATGTTCAAAAACACATGGGGGAACTGACTATGCAGTTTCCATTGGTACAGATATAAAATCTAGTGCATCTGGAATTGTTGCACGCTCTTACTTTTCAAATACTTATGGAAATGTTGTAATAGTAGATCATGGTAAGTCAAACATTGATAATGACCATGTTTATACGTTATACGCTCATGGATCATCACGTATTGTAAATCAAGGAGATATTTTAGAGGCTGGAGATATTGTTATTAAATCTGGAAATACTGGAAACTCTACAGGTCCACATTTACATTACGAAATTATAAAGACTTCAGAATCACCTTTTGGCCCTACTTTTTTCAAAGGATTAAATAAGAGATATGGACCTAATGAATTAATTAATATTATAACTAAAAATTGCAATTAAAATGAAAACTATGAAAACAATCTATTTAACAATACTAATAGTACTTACAGCATGTAAAAGTGATGCTGCAAATAATGATAATTTGATTGAAAAAACATCATCTCATCCAAAAACAGAAAAGCATAAAAGGAAAGTAAATGGTGTTACTGAAATCGAAAACAATGATTTTATCATCTCAGCTTTAAACCAGAATTTAAAATATGAAACAATTTCAAATTCATTTCCGGTTATCACATTATCTGAAAAATCGATTGTAAATAATCACGATAACTCGAAGATGGACAGGGAGATAACACTTTCTTTATCAAATGATAGTAAAACTGTTTTTTCATATTATTTAACAGATACAAATAATATTTTTTTAAAAGGAATAATTTACTCTCCTGATGTTGAATTACCTTTTGGAATAAATGTAGGTATGCATATTAGCCAAGTCGAGCAAGTGTTCGGTTGTATTATTCAATCATCAATCACTAAATTTAGAATCTATGATTCAGATAATTTAATTGAAATTATTTTAAATTTTAATCAATGGGGGGATATAATATTTATGGAAATAAACAATAATGGTTATTTATCATAACTAAAAGCCCCGCTACCGCATTCTATGATAAAAAACAACAAAAAAATGTTAAATTTAGGATGCAAATTTATAAGTATTTATATATGGTGTTTCTGCTGTTGCGCCTTGGGCCCCGCTACCGCACGAATCCTTTCGTGTGG
>JANOPQ010000222.1:0-4137 GCA_031421935.1 Bacteroidota bacterium
AAAGACGGGACAAGAAGGAAAAAAGAACACCCCCCTCTTTACCATTGAAGCGAAGAAAATGCAAACGACTATTACGGCGGCATCTGATCTAAAAATTCAAAATATTATTTTACAAGAGGGGACATTGGTAGAGTCGGAAGATTTAGTAATGGAAATAAAAACTAAATCCTAATGTATTATCGTCTTTCACGATTTCTACATCAGCGATAAATAAATTATTCGTACTCCTCATGTCTCACTAAAAAATATTTCACCCCGTTCAATAAATACCCAAACTCCACCTTCTGAATCTGTAAAGATACTTGCTGTCCAGAATTCCAGGTCAATACTAAAAACTCAATCCCTTCCTTAATTTCTATTTTCCATTTACCGGCATCTAAGTCGGAGGAAATGAAACTAAAATCGGAATAATTAAAATTGCTTAAACCCGAGTCACTACTTCTAAAATAGAAGCCACCATTTTCATAAAGATAATACGCCCACTTTGCTGAATATCCACTTCCATCGTAAATATGTAAAAACTTTTTATTTGCATACTGTCCCAAATTTTTTCCGATAGTCGAACCAGTCTGCTGATCTGAGCTCCTTTTAATCCTATCTTCCACTTCGGAGGCTCTTTGCTTTTCAATAGAAGTTATGACTTCATCTACCGATTCTTCAGATCTTGTAAAATAAACTACTTTGAGTTGTTCATCCGTCAACATTAAATTTCCCATTTCATCCATCGCTAGAAAGTTGATCGCTTTATCGGCTCCTTCAGCCTTGGTGAGTCGTAAAAAATCCAAATTCATTTCGCCAATTACTTTATAGGCATGCTGCCCATCTGAAATGAACCCAAAAAACTCATCTCCTTCGCCCTTCAAAACCAAAACCGCTTGAGGATTTTCTAATGTATAAACTCCTTCAAAAGTGAGTTTATCTTTTTGTACTTGTCTTATCATTTTAAAAAATTTAAAAGTGAACAACAATGATTTTAATATTCATCACACGCAGGAATTCGCGAGTAATTAAATCAAACATAGAAAGTTCTTTTCATATAAAAACTGGAAACTTAAAATATCCCCGTATTTAGGGATACCCATAAAATCCTGTTTCTATCGCATTAAAGAGAGAACTATTTAGATAATAACAGTATACTATCGACAAGATTTTTAAAAGAGTGTATAACCCCTTGTTTCTCTCCTCTATCTCCTGTAGGTTTGTATGAATCTATGACAACGCTGGTTTTGGAAAATCCTACATCAAATATTATTGATATTCAAGGAGATACATGGTCTGAAAGGGCGATGTCAGCGTCGAAATTGCAGAAAATTCAGTTTGAAAAAGGGAGTAGTCAATACAGTAATTTGGAATTGGCTCGAAACCGCGCAGCCTTTACAAGATGGAAAACGATTGAAAATCTCGATAAATACTTAATCGAATTTGAATCAAATTTTATCAAAGCAGGCGGGAAAGTAATTTGGGCACAAGACATCACCGATGCTTTAGAATCGATCTTAGAAATTTTAAAAAAGTCGGGAGCAATAGAAATTATTAAATCGAAAACGAATACAGCTTCTGAAATGGGGTTGAATGCGTTTTTAGAAAATGAAGGTTTTCAATTTTCCGAAACGGATACCGGCGATTTTATTGTTCATGCAGCCGATGAAACAGGGTCGCATATGGTTTTGCCTGCTTTGCACAAATCAACAAAAGAAATTGCTTTACTGTTACACGATAAACTTGGATTGCCTGCAGATGCAGAAGCACAGGGCATTGTTCGATTTATACGAGATCATTTACGAGAGGCGTTTCAAACCGCTGATGTTGGAATCACTGGATGTAATTTTTTAATAGCAGATCCAGGTGCTGTTGTGATCTTAGAAAACGAAGGAAATGCGCAGCTCACTGCAGCCATGCCTAAAACACATATTGTGTTAGCGGGTATCGATAAAATGTTACCCTCTCTAAGCGATTTAGATGTATTCCTTCCTCTTCTGAGTACTTACGGTACGGGGCAAACGTTAGCTACTTATAATAATATTATTAGTGGGCCTAAGCAAGCGGATGATCTTGATGGACCAGAAGAACTTTATATTATTCTTCTCGATAACGGGCGCACGGATGTATTGGCACACGATCAACAACGTCAAGCTTTATCATGCATCAAGTGTGGAGCATGTCAAACCGTTTGTCCTGTTTATCATACTGCAGGAGTGAGCGATTTCCCTTCTCCTATTGCAGCAGTCACACTTCCGTTGCAACAAGTGGAGATGCAACACTTGAGTCATGCAAGCACACTTTGCGGAAGTTGTAAAGATGTGTGTCCCGTAAAAATTGATATCCCACGTCTACTATTGCAAAACAGAAAATTGTTTGTCGACAAAGGTCATGTGAATCGTACCGAGAAATGGTTTTACTATGCTTGGAAAAAAGCAATGTTGAAACGTGAGATCATGAGTTGGACAGGCATTAGTGCACGCAAGCATATTTTAGATAGCCTCTTCAAATCGAAAGATGGACTTCGTAAGATGCCCATTCATTCCAAAGAGAAACCATTCAACGAATGGTATCGTGAAAAAATGAATTACAAATAAGAGTATTGCTTCGGCCTCGACCTACACAGTAAAAAGCCTTAACGAAGTATAATTCCTCCTCCTTGCCCATTACTTTCGCCACCGTACTTGATTTACAAGCCGCTCTAAACGCCGATCGTTTAGCAGGAAAAAAAATTGGATTTGTTCCTACGATGGGAGCATTGCATGCAGGGCATTTATCCCTCATTGCGAGAGCGGCTACAGAAAATGATATTGTGGTCTGTAGCATTTTTGTGAATCCAACACAGTTTAATAATGCTATTGATCTAGAAAAATATCCGCGCATGCCCGAAGCAGATATTCATCTACTCAAACAAGCGGGATGTGATTATGCTTTTCTACCCTTGGTAGATGAAATTTATCCGAACGGGAAACAATTGCTCGACATTCATTTTGGCGATTTGGAAAAAGTAATGGAAGGTGCATTTCGCCCCGGACACTTCAAAGGGATGGCCACAGTAGTAAATCGATTGTTCGAAATTGTAAATCCGCACGATTCCTATTTTGGAAAAAAAGATTTCCAACAATTAGCCATCGTTAAAAACATGGTGAAGCAATTACGGTTACCCGTCAACGTTATAGGTTGTGATACGTTAAGAGAAGAAGATGGATTAGCGATGAGCTCTCGGAATATGTTGCTCACAATGGAACAACGCAAAGCAGCACCGCTCATCTACAAAGGCATGATGACAGCTCAGGAATTCATTCCCTTTCACACCGTGGAAGCTGTAAAAGAATTAGTAATTCGATACATTCAACAAAGTCCACTTTTAAAAGTAGAGTATTTTGAAATTGTAAATCCCGAAACACTACAATCGATTCACAACTGGAATGAATGCACCGAAGTGCAAGCGTGTATTGCTGTTCTTACAGAAGGACCGAGGTTGATCGATAATGTTACTTATTTTACGATGTAATTTCTTCATCTTTACTCTAATCTTATGCGCTTAAAGATTTTCTTTCATTAATAATTGGCTGCTTGCTTTTGGCTTCCAGTTCGTGTTTTATTCACCTTTTCGCCTATTTCGCCATTCGGAAAGCTCAGGGTAAGCCCCTCGGATACGCTCAGGGCAAGCATTTTCGTTTAGTTTCGCTCCCGTTTGCTATCGGGATCATGTTAATTCGCATTTTCGTATTTCGTGTTAATTCGTATTTCGCCCCTCGGCAAACTCAGGGCAAGCATTTTCGTTTAGTTTCGCTCCCGTTTGCTATCGGGATCATGTTAATTCGCATTTTCGTATTTCGTGTTTATTCGTATTTCGCGTATATTCGTGTTCATTCGCATTTCGCATTATTTATGTGTGGCCGCTATATCTTAATCGACAATATCAAATCCTACGAAAAGCGTTTCAACGCCGTTGCGCAGCAATATTCCGCACGCGTTAATTTGCCTAATTTTAATGTAGTGCCTGGTGCTTTGGCTCCTATAATTACCAACGACAAACCCAATGAGATTCAGTTTTTTCACTTTGGACTTACTCCTTTCTGGGCGAAGAAACCCATGTACTTAATCAATGCTCGAGCGGAAGGCGATCATAACAGTGATGATGATCCGAACTAT
>JANOPQ010000223.1:0-8312 GCA_031421935.1 Bacteroidota bacterium
AAAACGAGAACATTCTTTAAAGTCATCATAGTTTTGGCCGAACCCAGTCTGTAGTTTAACCCAATTTATTAGAGTTCCTGCTGTATCCAAAAAAAACACTACTCCATGAGGTAAAGTAAAAGGTATATCCCTATAATTGCATACAATGACAAATCCCGTATCAGGTATTTCAACTATAGAACCACCTTGAAAAAAATTAGGGGTAGGAAGCTTAAAGGTTCTTGTCCACAATGTATCTCCTAAATTGTTAAATTTCAATACGGAAATACTGTTTGAGTTTTGAAAGTGATTAGTTCGAGCAAGTACTACAAAGCAACTATCCTGTGTATATACAATATCAGCAGGGAATCCACGCATAGGTAATTCCTTAACAAAAGCCCCTTGCCCGAACATAGATGTAGTAATTATTAGAGAGATTACTAATGCTAAAAGTCTTTTCATTTATATTAATTTCATGGTGCAATTTCCAATGAGTACCTAGTTCAATTATCTTATATCTTAACCAATTTTGCTACTTCTTGCAAATCATCCGTTTTCACTTTTAGTACATACATACCGTTAGGCTGGTTTTCAAGGTTGATTAGGATGGTATTTTCATAAACTTTTATATTACTAATTATTAATTTCCCATGTAAATCAAAAACTTCAATTATCCCTTTGTCAGGAAAACTTTTTGCAAAGGTTAATTGGTAAATTCCTGAGGATGGGTTGGGAGATAGAGTAAATAATGTGTTGTTAGAAAGTTCATCAACTGAGGTGCAAGAATTCACGACAATCGTGCCTGTTGCAAATACATTCGATCCACAACCTGCTAATGTAATAGTGTAATTGTAGAGTCCGATAGAAGTGGGTGTGCCATCAATATAAAGCGTGTCTCCAAACAAATTAACAGAAACACCAGCTGGAAGACCAAGTACATTACTAATCCATGGAAAGCCATCTATTTTATGTTTGATTGTTGGAAGTTGATTGTTTATGCATAACGTTGGAGACAGGGAAGCAGCGAATACACCAATAAGAGGATCTACCGTAATTATTCCATTCTTAACCGTAACTCCTCCACAATCTAATGTAGTATTAATTGAATAATTGAAAGTTCCGCTCACTGTTGGAAGGCCACTTATGATTAAATTATTAGGTGTCCAAGTGCCAAAAACACCGGCTGGAAGTCCTGTAAAAACTACATTGGTAATTGAAGCAAGTCCGACAACGGAGTAATTAACAGTTATCAATGGCGCGTTAATGCAAATTAATTGATTGGTGGTATTAGATGAAGAAGTTAATTTTAAACCGGACAAGCACATTTTACTATTAAAAATTTCGAAGTTAGTACTAGTATTATTAGTTTGATAAGATCCTAATGTGGTTGGGAAATCAATAGAATTGGTCGATCCTGAAAAGTGAACAATATCTGAGGATTCAACGAGAATTGTAATACCAAAATCATTATTCGATCCACCAAGATACGATGAGTAATTTAATACAGAGCCTGACGAACTTAATTTAAATATAAAGGCATCTTGAAAACCTCCTCCAAAAGTCGTTTGATAAGCGCCTGGAGTAATGTCAAAATTATTGGAACTGGTTGTGCCGACAATGTAAGCAGATAAAGAATCATCTAACTTAATTGAGTTGCCATTATCAAAACCTCCTCCGCCTAATAAAGTAGAATAGATTAATCCTGTTCCACTTGGATTTAATTTAGTGACAAAAACATCAGCAAAACCATCTTGAATAAATTGAATAGCATTCGATGTTAACGGGAAATCTGGAGAGTTCGTACTTCCAGTTACATAAATATTTTGTGAGGTGTCTACTGTTAGAGAAAAACCAGTTTCAGAAAAATTTCCGCCCAAATAAGTGGAAAAAATAAGGGAAGAGCCCAATAATACTTTCGTAACAAATGCATCCCGATATCCACTTCCACCAAGTAAAGCTTGAAATGCACCTGGAGTAATATCGAAATCAGTTGATTTAGTTTCACCTGTGATATAAACCATGCCATTATTTTCTATAGAGATTGAATAGGCAATATCATTGTCATTTCCTCCTAAATAAGTAGAGTTTATAATGGAAGTACCAGTTGAATTTATCTGGCTTATAAAAATATCTGCTAAGCCTTCGTTTATGAGTTGAATAGCTCCAGGTGTTATGTATAAATCAGTGGATGTAGTAAATCCTGTAATAAATGAACTTCCTGTAGTGTCAATAGCTATTGAATAGCCATATTCAGTACCACTACCCCCAAAATAGCTGGAAAAAATTATAGCAGTTCCTGTAGCATTTAGTTTTGTAATAAAGGCATCGTAGACCCCCGCATTTGTAGTTTGAAAAGCTCCTGAAGTAGTAATATAATTACTTGAGTTGGTATTCCCCGTAATATAGGAGTTTCCTAAATTATCGATAGCAATTGAATTACTAATATCCTTTGTACTTCCCCCTATGTAAGTGGAAAAAATTAAGTTTGAACCAGTAGAATTCAACTTTGAAACAAATACATCGTCGTCCCCCAATGCAGTAGTTTGAAATGCACCCAACGTGGTATCAAAATCTAAAGATTTAGTTGATCCAGTTAAGTAAACATTATTTAAACTGTCTAATGCGCTGGACTTTAATTCATCACCACTAATTCCACCCAAGAAAGTTGAATATATTAGTGGATCAATAATCAAAGTTTCATTCTTATTATATGTACCTAATGCAAATGAAAAACTATTAGCTCTTTCGATAAACTTAGCCGAGACTTGTATTTTATCTTGTTGTTGATAGCAATACAATTCTGTATTTTTTACTTCACCAAAACAAGTGGTAAATACTAACTCTCCTTTTTCGTTCAAATAATTTTTGTCGCTTCCTTCTAGGTTAAATTTTATTTGACTTGGATCTGCTCCAGGATGAACAATGTAGTCATAACGTAAAGAACCTTCGTCGAAATAATAACGCATGTCAATTCCATCATAAACATTATTTAGAACCGCTTCCTTAAATAGTCCTACATAACTTGCATGCTTGCTGGCATCGTTGCCAATTAAATAATTGTTATAGCCACTTTGCTTTTGTTTGCCATGTGTTTTTACCTCTGTATTATTTCCTAAAAGTGTATATGCTAATCTATGTCCCCAACGTTTGTAATCTTTTTGTTGAAATTTCTCAGTATGGAGGTCATCTGAATTATCAAGTAAATCAGTCTCTTCTTTGTTATAGTTCTCTGAGCCTATCGAAGAAGTAATTTCTTCTGTTTTGTAAAACTCATATAGCATTCCGTTTTTAGTGATCCAAGTGTTTAATCCACCGAGCTGTGCTAAGTAGAGTACTTCACTCGGCCACTGTCCTTTGTTCTCAATGAAAAAATGTTTGTCCGTTTTGGAAAGTGTTTGTTGAGCATCTAAATTGTTTTCGGTTCTTTGAGCATGGAGCGTACTAAATCCAAATAATAAAATGGAAAGAATGAGAAGTTGATTTTTCATATTGGATATTTTAAAGTCTATTTTATAAATTATTTTTCAATTAGTATGCCTAACAAATTTATAGAAAGGAATCTTTATAGCCTGTGTTATTTTGAAATAAGTAGTCTCTTGATTCCAATATTTATCACCTGAATTATAAACTCGAATATGATTTTAAAGAGATAGAAGAGTAAAAATGGGTTGTTTTATTAAATAGAGATTAATATTACTATTTTTAGTAAAATCCTCTATTTCAATTAAATATAGATGAATCAATTTTCACTTCATACCATTCCAAATTTTGGAATCAGGATTTTATTAACTATTTTGCAGGAAAGGCGGGGAATACAATCAACCCTGAAAATGATTAATACTTGATCTTTAATAGCTTCAAGAGAAGCATTTACTTTTTCACGGGTTATATGTTGATAAAGGAGGTCAAACTGCTGGATTTTATCAACCCCCTTGAAATAACTTTGAAATCGACGGTTGAATTTTCCGAATTTTGCACCCGTATTTGTAAAAGACAATAGAGAACTAAGAAATGGCGAAGAAGCAAGCAACATTAGATCACAATTACACAGAGGATAGTATTCAGTCGCTCGACTGGAAGGAGCATATTCGGCTGCGTCCCGGTATGTATATCGGCAAGCTCGGAGATGGGTCTGCGAAGGATGATGGTATTTACGTGCTGATTAAGGAAGTTATCGATAATTGTATCGATGAATATGTGATGGGTTATGGAAAGACAATCGAGATTGAAGTGCGTGATGGTAAGGTAAGAGTGCGCGATTACGGTCGCGGAATTCCACTGGGTAAAGTAGTTGAATGTGTAAGTAAAATTAATACCGGTGGTAAATACGATAGTCAGGCGTTTCAAAAATCAGTTGGATTGAACGGAGTAGGTACAAAAGCCGTGAATGCGCTGTCCAGTTATTTTCGAGTGCAAAGTATTCGAAATGGTAAAACAACATGGGCTGAATTTGAACGCGGAAATTTATCTAAGGAAAAAAATAATCAGAATACGGATTTAGATGATGGTACGGAAGTAACTTTCCAACCCGATGGAGATATCTTTTTGGATTATGAGTTCCGCTTGGATTTTATAGAGCCGATGATCAGAAACTATACGTATCTGAATGTGGGTTTAAAGATGATCGTGAATGGAAAGGAATTCATGAGTGAGAATGGATTGCTCGATTTGTTGAATGCGAATATTAGTGATGAAGCATTGTATAAAGTGATTCACATTAGCGGCGACGATATTGAAATTGCTTTTACTCATACTACTACTTACGGAGAAGATTATTACAGTTTCGTGAATGGTCAACACACTACGCAAGGTGGTACACATCTTGCCGCATTCCGTGAAGCCATCGTAAAAACAGCACGTGATTTTTACGGAAAAGATTTTGATCCGAGCGACGTGCGTACTTCTATCACCGCTGCAGTCAGCATCCGCATTCAAGAACCCGTTTTTGAATCACAAACGAAAACGAAGTTAGGTTCTCAAAATACATATCCCGGTGGACCCTCTCTCCGCAACTGGATCAATGAATTTGTATCAAAATATTTAGATAATTTTTTACATAAGAATCCAGAAACTGCAGAAGCTTGGAAGAAAAAAATCTTGCAAAGCGAAAGAGAGAGAAAGGAAATTGCTGGAATTAAAAAGTTAGCCAACGAACGCGCGAAGAAAGCAAACCTGCACAATAAAAAATTGCGCGATTGCCGAGTGCATTTTCCTGATTTAAAAAATCCTCAACGATTGGATTCTACTTTGTTCATTACCGAGGGAGATTCTGCATCCGGTTCCATCACCATCGCGCGCGATGTAAATACACAAGCGGTATTTAGTTTGAAAGGAAAGCCTTTAAATTGTTTTGGACTGACCAAGAAAATCGTTTATGAAAACGAAGAATTTAATTTGGTGCAAAATGCATTGGACATCGAAGATTCTATTGAGAACTTGCGCTACAACCGAATCGTAATCGCTACCGATGCCGATGTGGATGGAATGCATATTCGGTTGTTGCTATTGACTTTCTTCTTGCAATTCTTCCCTGATCTAGTGAAGAATGGCCACGTGTATATTTTGCAAACGCCGTTGTTCCGCGTGCGAAATAAAAAGGAAACGATTTATTGTTATTCTGATTTAGAAAGGCAAATTGCCATTCAAAAGTTAGGTGCGAAGCCAGAGATCACGCGATTTAAAGGACTCGGTGAAATTTCGCCCGATGAGTTTAAAGCATTTATCGGAAGGAAAATGCGTTTAGATCCTGTAACCTTAGCAGGCGAGACTTCCTTGCATGGATTATTGGATTATTACATGGGGAAAAATACGCCCGAGCGTCAAGATTTCATCATCAATAATTTGAAAGTAGAATTGGAATTGGAACCGCAAGATGAAAATGAATCGCTCGTAGAACTTCAACCTACAGCAATAGCCGTTTAATTTTTTGAGATCGATAAATAGTTAATTAGAGAAAGAAATTTAATGTCAGAAAAGATAATCCCCGTAAATGGAAACGGAAATGGTCCCGACAAACACCACGGTAAGGTGTCGACCATGTATGAGAGTTGGTTTTTAGAGTATGCGTCCTATGTAATTTTAGAACGCGCGGTGCCTTATTTGGACGATGGTTTAAAGCCCGTTCAACGACGTGTATTGCATTCGATGTGGGAGTTGGAAGATGGTCGCTACAATAAGGTAGCTAACGTCATCGGACATACGATGAAGTATCATCCGCATGGCGATGTGAGTATTGGTGATGCGATGGTGCAAATGGGTCAGAAAAATTTACTGATCGATACTCAAGGAAACTGGGGAAACATTCATACTGGTGATAGCGCAGCCGCTTTCCGTTATATTGAAGCGCGTTTAAGTAAGTTTGGATTGGAAGTAGTTTTTAATCCGAAAACAAGTATCTGGCAAAGCTCTTACGACGGAAGAAATAAAGAGCCTATTACCTTGCCGGTGAAATTTCCATTGGTCTTGGCACATGGAGTAGAAGGTATTGCCGTTGGATTAGCTTGTAAAATATTACCTCATAATTTTTGTGAGTTGATTGAAGCCTCTATTGATTCGATCAAAGGGAAAAAAGTAGATTTAGTTCCTGATTTTGCATCGGGCGGCGTCGCCGATTTTTCAAAATACAACGAAGGATTACGAGGCGGAAGAATTCGAGTTCGTGCTGTCATTGAAAAGTCAAGTAAGAAGGCATTGGTGATTCGTGAAATTCCTTTTGGAACCACTACGTCTTCAGTCATTGATTCGATTCTTGCAGCAAACGACAAAGGTAAAATCAAAGTAAAAAAGGTAGAAGATAATACCTCTTCCAGTGTAGAGATTGTGATTCATTTGCATCCCGACTCTTCAGAAGATATTGATAAAACGATTGAAGCACTGTATGCATTCACAGCTTGTGAAGTGAGTATTTCGCCGAATGCATGTGTAATTGTGGATGGAAAGCCGCTATTCCTTTCGGTGAATGAAATGTTACGATTGAGTGCTTTAAATACACAGGAACTGTTGCGTCGTGAATTACAAATTCGTCTCGCAGAATTAGAGGAGGATTGGCATTTTAGTTCTTTGGAAAAGATCTTCATTGAGAAAAGAATTTATCGTAACATTGAAGAATGTGAGACGTGGGAAGAAGTGATTGATTCGATTCACAAAGGGTTAAAACCATATAAGAAAAAATTCTTCCGTGAAATTACGGATGAAGATGTAGCCCGACTCACCGAAATTAAAATCAAGAGAATTTCTAAGTTCGATTCGTTTAAAGCGGATGAGCATATCAAAGGTGTTGACGAAGAGATGTTATCCGTTCGTCACGATCTTGAAAATATTAAAACGTATGCCGTAAACTACTTCAGAAATTTATTGAAGAAATACGGCAAAGGAAGAGAAAGAAGAACGCAAATTGATGAGTTCGAAGCGATCGTTGCCTCTAAAGTGGTTATCAATAATGCGAAGCTGTATGTAAATAGAGCAGAAGGATTTATTGGAAAAGGATTGAAGAAAGACGACTTCGTTTGTGATTGCTCTGATATCGATGATATCATTACCATCACGGCTGACGGTAAATTGATGGTATCACGCATTTCAGAAAAGGCATTTGTTGGAAAAGATATTATTCAAGTAAATGTTTTCCGAAAGGATGAAGAGGAAAATATCGTTTACAATTTGGTTTACCTAGATGGACCGAAAGGAGCCGTGATGATGAAACGATTTAAAGTGGGTGGAATTACGCGTGATAAAGCCTATGATTTAACGAAAGGCACTCCAGGAAGTAAAGTGTTGTTCCTCGAGTTGAGTGGATCAGATGATGGCCCAACGGTAATCGTGAAGTTAAAACCAAAGCCGAAGTTGAGAAATCTGGAGTCTGTGATTCATTTCGGAAGTCAGTTGATTAAAGCAAGAGGAGCGCAAGGAAATGTAATTACGAAATTCCCTATTTTGAAAGTGTTGCCTGCAACGTTAGATCAAGAAAAGTTATTGAGAAAGAAGCAACCGGAATTGTTTGAGCCCGCTCCTAAACAGGATCGCTCACAAACTTCGTTAGAATTATAATTATACCATTTATACATATTGTGTAATCCAATTATTTATATATAAATGGAGGCATTCTTCGAGCAATAAATTTTAATAAAAAGGAATTTCGTTCGGTACGGAGCGGAGGTCGTCCAGGCAACAGCGCGAACCGATTTTTGCTAAACCGATGAAGTAAAGAGATAGCACAATAGATTGTTCAGTGGTTGCGAAAGAAAATAGAAAGCAGAAACCGCAAAAATTGGTTGGTGTTGGGTGGCGTGCTTTCTTTGGTTACTTTCTTTTCACGTAAAAGAAAGTAACAAGTAAAA
>JANOPQ010000224.1:0-39869 GCA_031421935.1 Bacteroidota bacterium
AACGCCAACACTTTCAGTTCCTCGTCCTGCATTATATCCTTTATAACATCCTACTAAACCAATAACAGCACCAAAAAAGAATGATTTTATAACAGCGGGTATAAAATCTATAAACTCTACTTGACCAAATGCCTGCGAAAAAAATAAAACAAAAGAAACATCACCCTTAAGATTTACTCCTGCCCAACTTCCTAAAATACCTAAAGCATCTGCATATAAAATCAGTAATGGAATCATCAATGTAGCAGCCAAGACTCGAGTTACAATTAAAAATCGAATCGGATTAGTAGATGAAACCTCCATCGCATCGATTTGCTCTGTAACCTTCATCGATCCCAGTTCTGCACCAATTCCCGAACCAATTTTTCCAGCGCAGATCAATGCTGTTATCACTGGTCCCATCTCTCTAATCAAGGAAATTGTTACCATCCCTGGCAACATGGTAACCGCACCAAAATCGACAAGTACCGGTCGAGATTGAATAGTAAGTACTAGTCCCATGATGGCTCCGGTAATTGAAACCAATGGGAGCGACTTTAATCCCATCTGAAAACACTGATTAAAAAATTCTTTGAATTCAAAATCCCGTGAAAACGTTTCCCTAATTATATTTACGATAAATAAATATACGTCCGATAAATTTGTAAAAATACGATATGCATTATTCTTTTGATCGATACTCTTCTCCGTAAGCTTAATAGATTGTTTAGAGGTAAACTCTTTTACTCCAATCGCTGAATTAAATTTTTTCATAATATCTTGAATCTAACAAGACCATCATTATTTAAGAATTAATACACAATAATCTGCCCTAATTGCTAAAAAAAGCAGCACTCTTTATCTAACTTTCACAACAAAATATTTACAAGACTTAGAGGAACTAACTGCTAAAAGTTGCTTCTATAAGTCTGCAGTGAAAATGAATCTATAAGCACATTTTCATAGTATAAAGAAAGGTATCCTAGGACCTAAAAATGTTACATAATTTTGGGATTAACTTACATTATTCACACATTTTGCAAAGCCAACAATGCATTTCAATAAAAACTTTAATTAAGTGCATATGTAATAAAATTCATGAATAAATTACAGTTTATATTGCCTTTATTAGAAACCGCAAACCTTATAATAAACCTTTATTTTTCAATCGCACATTCTTGTATTTGCGTCGTGGCGACTCATTATTCAACTGGTTCATATCATTATAGGCATTCAAAAGTGATTTAGGTAATTCTCCTTTATACTCAATTTTATAAAATGAAAAACCATTGTATGGAATAACGGTATTTGCCTGGGCAATTTTTACTCTGCCCTCTACATTCTCTTTCTTAAAAAAGTTTATAAATATGCTCTTTCTGTTTTCATTCAGTTTCTTAAACTCGGAATCCACTATTGAGGAGCCAATATATCTGCTACACTTCTCTTGGATTGTAAAAATCAGGGTGTCCTTCAGCACTTTATTTAAATGCTGGACAAACTGAGCATCTTTAGCAGACATTTTATCAATTTTTTCAATATCGGATTCACTTAATGAATGCTCATCAATTTTATTTGTTAGTAAATAATACTTCTTCTTCGCCTCAAAAAATAAGATATATTCCTTCTCCTTTAATGAATAATACTGCGGAATAATAGAAATGGAAGCATCGGGTGTCTTTTCCAAAAATTCAGCCATACGCTCAACAAACTTCTCTTGCTTGTTATTCAGCGTACTATTTCTCATGTCCCAAGTTAAAGTCAGTGATTTTTCTATCTCAATCTCCGTATTCTTTACTTGCATGCGGTAGGGAGTGGTTGCTGGCTTAACAAATATATTCTTAAGAACATCCACGATTACATCTCGCAAATGAAATTTGGGATCATTCAAATTCCCCGAAATGGGAACTTCGTAGTCGATGACATTACCTCGTTCACGAACAAAAGCCATAATTAATCTCATGGGCAACCAATTCACGTCCTTATTTCTTATTCGCTGAGTGACTCGAGGATCTACAATAATCAGATGGTTGTCACTCTTAATATCAGCATTTCGAACACGCCATGAACCCTCTAACTCAACACTACCCCTATCGAAAGGAAATGAAGTTTGAGAAATGACATAGGGATTAAACATCGTTACTGGAATATTATGCAAATGGTAATTAAGATCAAAATCACTACTGTCCTTCGGGTTGATGCTTAAAGATACGGAACCGCTTCCAAATGGTTTTATGCCGGTAAGTAATTTTACATTTACTCTAACATTACTTTTATCTATTGAATCAGCAAGAATATTTAACGGATACATCCCAATAGAAAATTTCTCTGCAGTAGAAAAATCATTATATTTTATATTGCCATCATAAATAGCAAACCGATTTACTTTATAATGACTTCTGAAAAAATTCTTTGATAGCTCTCTGATATAATCTGCAATTTCAATGATTAAATTAAACTGTGCTTCTGAATTATCAGCTTCTTTTAGATTCGATCCATTTTGTCCGAAAATAGTTTGAAGATTATCTAAATAATCATACTTCTCATACTTAAAATAAGGTTTAGTAAGCGATATTGAATCATAATAGAATTTTTTTAGCTTAGGACTAATTACATTAATTGCGATAGCCAATTTCTCGAAAGAGGCATAGTCCTCCTTCGGGCTTTTCCCGAAATGAAAATCAGATATAACAATACTTCCTGATGTAGTAACATTTTCTACTTTTTTGATTGTCCCTATCGATTTCAAATCAGCGTCAAGGAATGCCGAAAAAGTTCCATAATTTGTTAAATCCTTTAGGTACTGTTCAATTATATTTAAATCAAACTTTGTAACTACCACTGACATTTTATAGTCCTTGCTACTTGTATTTAATGCAAAGTCTCCCTGCATTCGACCTGACCCCATTCCTGATTCGAAAGAAAATTCAGTGGCTATGGTATCCGAATCCCATTTAATACCTGGACAGTGAATATTAACATGCTGAATAAAGTAATTAATCGGAATCAATTTATCTCGAAAATAAACTTTACCATCTTTTAAATTTACATCGAGCACATTAAACTGAACTGGGGCTTTCGTAGTATCACGAGGCTCTTTTGGAGTAAATTTTTCTATTAGATCATTAAAGTTTAATTCATTTTTCTCTTGGATAATCGAAAATCGAGGTTGGTCTAAATCCAAATGTGTAATCTCATAACTTTTAGAAAATAATTTATGCATGGAAAAATTTAAGCTAATCCCATCCGCAGAAAAGAAAACACTATCACTCTCACTTTCCATCATCTTTAGATTACTTAAATGAATGTAACCCGTGAATGGGTTTACATAAGCCATTTTCATTTCAATTTGACGACCCGTAAATTGCACATCGTATTTCTCAATTAAATACTTTGTAATAGGAGAAATAAATATAATAACGATTATAGGAACGCAAACTAATATCAAACCTACGATGAGCAGTGTTTTTCTTACCTTCTTATTTTCTTTAAAGTACTGCTTAATTTGAAAGGCCATAAGTAAATTCCATTTATTTCATTACTCTTGCTATCATTTGATTTGGCAAGTTTCAATATTATATATTACAAATACTATGTGCCAAAAATTACACTTCCTCTTAACAAATCCATGTAAAATTTATTGAATTTTTACCGAAATAGAATATGATACACATCCACAATTGAAAATTTGCTATGCCCATTAAAAAATTCAGCGTTGCAACCCATCTATAACTTAACCGCCAACATTTCCATAGAGTTAATTCCGACAATACTATTTTGTCTCTTTAATTTAATAAATACAAAGCAAAAATATATGAGGTTTAGATGTATACCCTTACACAATTATGTAATAAAGTTACATAATTCATATATTCTGCATAGAAAATTTCTGAGGATAGGTTTTCAGTTGATAACTAAAAGCAATTTAAGATCTCGATTATAAGTAACTAGAAATGTGTTTCGTCACTCATCCATTTAAAACTAATATCCACTGTTATGGACACTTTTGACAGCTCTTCCACTTGGATCATTCATGTTTTGAAAAGAAGGATCCCATGCTAAGGCTTCGGGGGTACTGCATGCTACAGACTTAACCGATGGAACACAAGACGCGGCTGTTTCGCTTGGGAAATGTTCTGAAAAAATGCTTCGGTAATGATACTCTTCCTTCGACATCGGAGGATGCACAGGAAAACGGAATTTAGCTTTCGCTAATTCTTCGTCGCTAATTTTTTCATTCGCAACTTTTTTCAACGTGTCAATCCATCCGTAGCCCACACCATCACTAAACTGTTCTTTTTGTCGCCATGCGATGCTTTGGGGTAATAAATCTTCAAAAGCTTTTCGTAAAATATACTTTTCCATCTTGCCATCCTTTGCCATTTTATCTTCTGGATTTAATCGCATCGCCACATCCATAAATTCTTTGTCGAGGAAAGGAACACGTCCTTCAACACCCCAAGCTGCTAACGATTTATTGGCTCTTAAGCAATCGTACAAATGTAACTTACCTAACTTGCGAACCGTTTCTTCGTGGAAGGCTTGTGCATTTGGGGCTTTGTGAAAATAGAGGTAGCCACCAAAAATTTCGTCGGCGCCTTCTCCTGATAATACCATTTTTATTCCCATCGACTTTATCACTCTTCCTAAAAGATACATCGGTGTTGATGCACGAATGGTAGTAACATCGTACGTTTCCAAATGATAAATCACATCACGAATAGCATCTAATCCTTCTTGAATGGTGAAATGTATTTCGTGATGAATGGAGCCGATATGATCCGCTACTTTTTGTGCAGCTGCTAAGTCTGGCGATCCTTCTAATCCTACAGCAAAAGAATGCAACTGCGGGTACCACGCCATTTGTGTATCCTTACTTTCAATTCGTTTAGCTGCATATTTTTTAGTGATGGCCGAGATGATGGATGAATCCAATCCACCTGACAATAACACACCGTAAGGTACATCACACATGAGCTGACGATGCACGGCTTGTTCCAACGCTAATTTTAACTCCTCAATATTGCTTGTATTATTTTTTACATTCTCGTAATCATTCCATTCACGCTGATACCATTTTACTGGTGTGGTACCTTCTGCGCTGTATAAATAATGACCGGGCAAAAATTCTTCAATCTTATTGCAAATCGTTTCCAATGCTTTCAACTCTGACGCAACATAAAAATGTCCGAACTTATCCCATCCCATATACAATGGAATAATTCCCATATGATCTCGCGCGATGAGGTAAGTATTTTTCTCTTCATCGTACAAAGCAAAAGCAAAGATGCCATTGAGCTCTTCAATAAACTTCGGTCCTTTTTCACGATACAAAGCGATGATCACTTCACAATCGGAGGCCGTTAAAAAATGGTAGTTTGGAAATCCAGCGCGTAGCTCCATGTGATTATAGATTTCACCATTCACGGCAAGTACAATCTTTTTGTCTTCACTATACAAAGGTTGTTTACCGCTAGATGGATCCACAATAGCTAAACGTTCATGCGCCATGATCACGTGGTCGTTGCTATACATCCCCGACCAATCGGGACCACGATGACGAATTTTTTTTGCCATCTCCAACACTTGAGGACGTAATTCGGTGCTGTTATTTTTGATGTCAAATACTGCTACGATACCACACATACGATTTTGCTTATCTTATAAATTACGGTTGCAAAGGTAGGGAATTGGCAAATTGGCAAGTTGGTAAGTTGGCAAATCTTTAAGGGAGAATTATTAATGGCTTCGCCTTACAATCGCAAGGAAGTGGGGCTTTGTGACCTTTGTGAAAGCCTCTGTGGTCCGTTTTAGCGGACTTGTGTTTAAGGGAAATTTCTATTTGAGTAGTGATTTTAATAGGACTTATTAACTACTACTTTTAAACTTGAAAAAAACTTTTACTTTTACGAAAAACATACTAAAATGCAAAGCTTTCAATCCATCCTCGACGCTGTAAAAGAATTTCACGAAACATTTGGACTCGATTACCATGAGCAACCGGAAATACAAATCAGTGATAAAATCATTGAACTTCGTCATCGTTTGATGGCTGAAGAAAACGATGAATATTTAGAAGCTGCGAAAGACAAAGACATCACATTAATTGCGGATGCTTTGGGAGACAAACTTTATATTCTTTGTGGCACCATCATCGCGCACGGATTACAACATAAAATCGTTGACGTCTTTAATGAAATTCATCGAAGCAATATGAGTAAGCTCGATGAAAATGGACAACCTCTTTACCGTGAAGACGGGAAAATTATGAAGAGTAATTTGTATTTCTTGCCGGATATAAAAGCGATTTTGAATAATTGATAGGGTTGGCCTCGAGAGCCTCAGCCAACGTCGAGAACCTCAGCCAACTTCATTTTATTTATCCGCTGCCCGAGGGAACTCGCGGGCAGCATATTGGTTGGCTTCGACAAGCTGGCATCGACAGGCTCAGCCACACTTGCCATTGATTTACAAGCTCAGGGAGCACTCCCGTCTCACTTCTCCCACTCTCCGATTCTCCCCCGAAGTACTTCGCTTCGCTGCGACTTCGGGGCTTCGCCATCTCCTACTCTAATCACATTCCCATTTTAAATTTTACTCTTTCCACATCTTTTCGGTACTCCTCCACCGTTAGATCCGACAAGGAATACAAAATTGCTTTGGTATAATATTCAATGGCATCTTCCCATTTGGCTTGACGTTCATAAAGCTTTCCAAAAAGTCCATAAATTTTGTCTTTATCGATACTGGGAACTTCCAACGCTTTATTTAAAACGGCCACCGATTCGGTTGCTTTATCCATCCGCAAAAGCAATTCTCCATAATCGTAATATAGATCGGGATAGGAGGCAGCGTGGCGCATCCCAATTTTGAAAGCTTCTTCGGCCGATTGATAGTCTTTTAGGTTCAGCATCAATATCTTACCGTACATTGCTTGTGCTCTTCCATTCTCTGGTTGACGAGCCAACAAAACTAACAACTCGCTCAAAGCTTCGCCAGTCTGGCCTTTGTCCAGATACTGTTGAATTACAATAAGTTGCTGTGAATTTGTGTCTGCCATTGGGGAACGGAGCGACTAGGTCCAATTACTCGGGTATAAATTTCGGTCGATCTGAGGGGAATTGGGTGAATAGATGGTAAAGAATAGTTGATTATTGGTGAAAAAAAGTATTAGGAGGGTGAAATTGAATCCCGCAGTTCTACGGGACAGGTGTTAGTTGCGATGGTTCGTGATTGTGGTGGATAGAGGTTGTAGGTGCTGAATGAAGGTTAATTTATATACGTCCTTAACTAATTTTTAGATGTTGACTCTTGATTACTAGATGATCGCTTACTTGCAGACGGTTAATCACTTCTGTTTGCTGGTTACTTAAACTGGCTAATAGCAAACTTTATTTTAGTTCTGAAGGACAAAATGAAAATAGAAAAAAACAGATCAGAAAAAACACAAGAAAGAACGAACTACTAACATCTAGTCGCAAAGACTCGTGACTATCATCAAAATAAAAAGGGGAATAAAATTCTTCACTCCAATCAATTTGTTAAGTACCATTGACTCTACTTGACTTTCCCCAAAGAAAGATAGAATTTAGAAAGGCAAAGAAAGTCACACCCGCTTGTGTTTCGAGCGTATCCTCGTTGAAGAAAGACCCTATGGCAATGAGGAGAAAAGCGAGGTAAATATAATTTTGTTGTTGGGAAGCATATCGGACAGAAAAAATTAAAACGAAAATAAAAAACAATAATCCTGGCCATCCAAAGGCGACACCGAAACTTAAATACTGATTATGTGCCCTCAGTCGCCACTCTTTTGCCAAGTTGGAATTTATTTCATTATACATTTCTTTAAATGCATCAGGAACATCACCTGTGCCTACACCGGTAAGCGGATACTTCTGAATAATATTTTTTGAAGCTTTCCAATATTCTAATCGTTGCGCTAATGAATGTCCATTTGCGTCATTGCTGAAATGATAGTTTCGATATTCTGATGCTAATTCTTTAAGACGATACTGAATACTATTCCTTCCTTCTACCGCTTCAGAAGTAGGAAATCCTCTTTCAATAAGTAGTACATCCTCCTCCGACAATTGTTGAATACCTGCAGCATCCTTCGACAAATTTTTAAAGGTGAGGTAACGCATCAACGTTACTAATTGCATGTGACTTTGCTGATCGAGATCCCAAACTCTTTGTGAGCTGCGCGCCATCCAAGCCGTATCCATTTCACATTCGCTGTACTGTCTCCACACTAACCTGCCTTCCTCCACATCTTGTCTCGACCAATCATTTTGATAAACATTTCCACGTGCTGTGAAATTCAATTTAGAATTGGCTTCTTCTTCATACGATTGAATGGATTGAACAAAAATGGCATCGTAACTTTTCCATCCGGCAAATAATACCATCAACAAAAAAATAGATGTTGCCATTTTCACGCCGTTATTTTTATTCATAAATCCAAAATAAAGAATAGCTACAGTGAATGAAATGACCAGCAATAAAATTCCCGTGATAGATTGCAATAAAATCAGAAAATAAACACACCAACTCATAAAAGCTACATATCCTATTTTTACTAGTATCGACTTCGATTCATTCGCATAGTATAAACTCATCACGATGCAAACATCCATCAATAGACTTAGTCGAATATGAGAGATGAAAACACTTAAGTCGCGGAAGTCGTGTACTTCTTTTCCAGTCCAACCTTGGTAAGTTGCCCAACCTGTTATTGTAGACACCAAGACCCCTAAAAAGAGAAAATGAAATAAAATTCGTACCTGCTTCACCGTTAGTTGAGGCCCGGCTGCGATGAGTAAAGGCATGAGTAAGAGAGGAAGTTTTACGATGATGTCCTTCATCGCGTATTTGAAATCGGTTGTATTCCATAATCCCAATACATGCATCAAAAACAATCCCACATACAACCAAAAAATGGTTTGCTTGTTAGCGAATTGTAAACGGGATTTTAAATTTCCAGCGAGCAACCATCCACCCGCCATAGTGAATTGCCCTAAACTCATTCCTAAATTCCACAAAGGCATAGAAAACGCAGTTAAGATCACACCGAAAAAAAAGATAGCGGCACCTACTCTATGAACTATATTCATTTCGGAATTCATGAAGTCATCGCTACTTTTCTAAACTAAGAATGGACATGCCGAATAATACTATTTTCTTGAGGAATTACATGGACAAGAAAAAATGCTTGAATACTATGGTAAATACGAACGGCTCAACATCGACTGATAGACAGATGGTGCTTTCAAGGCTTTGATAGCAGAAAGAATATCGGGATCGTCGTTAAAGCTTGCTTCGATACGACCATTTTGATAGTAGTAACGAGAAACAATTTCATTTTCCAAAAGCAACTTTACTTCTTGCTTGTTTAAGCGAAGATCAGCTGCTTTATCATGAGCCAATACTTTTTCCACAGATTCATACGCTGCTTTAATATGTTCGAAGTACTTTTCCTTTTCTGCTTTTTCTTTTAATTCTTTCAGCATGATTTCACTCTCCGTAGTATATTCATACTCCTTGCTGCTTTGCCATTTGATAAAATTTTCAAATTCTTCATCGGTTATTGTAAAGCTTCTTGCGTTACCAATGGTTGGATGAGAAAGTTTATACTCTGTTGCATAATCAAACAAAATATAATTATTGATTAATGATCTTGATATGCTACTAATCGTTGGTGCTTCGGTTGCAAAATCTGGAGAAATTCCGCCACCATCAAAAACTTTTCGTCCCATCTTTGTTTTAAATTCCGAGATCAAAGAATCAGGAACTTTACCTACACTACCATCGGGATTGCGATGCGTATAATCGAGTGCTTGAATACATCTACCACTCGGAATATAATATTTAGCCGTAGTAATTTTCAATTGCGAATTGTAAGTAAGTGGTCGAGTTGTTTGCACCAATCCCTTTCCAAAAGTGCGTTGACCAATAATGACGGCACGATCTAAATCTTGCAATGCACCACTCACAATTTCTGCTGCCGATGCAGAACCACTACTTACCAATACAACAAGTGGAGTTTTAGTGTCGACTGTTGGATTCAAGGAACGATATACTTTATCCCACTCTTTTACTTTTCCTTTTGTGCTTACTACTTCTTGACCTTTGTCAACAAATACATTTACAATATTCACGGCTTCATTTAAAAGTCCACCTGGATTACCGCGCAAATCCAAAATCAATCCTTTTACTTTTTGCTTGTTCACCAAATCTTCAACGGCATGTTTCACTTCTTGTCCTGCATCATCGGTAAAACTTCCCAGACGTATATATCCAAACTGATCATCCGTTACTCCATAGTAGGGAACATTTTTAATTGTAATTTCTTCTCGCAACAACTTCAATGCAACCAGCTCGGCAGATCCTTTTCTTTCAACTTTTATAGAGATAGGAGTATTCGGTTGCCCTTTTAACATCTTTGAGATCTCATCGTACTTTTTTCCTTTAACTGCTTTATCATCAATGGCTCGAATAATATCGCCAGCTTGTAATCCTGATTTTTGTGCAGGAAAACCTTCGTATGGATCGGTGATAATTACATCTTCTCCACGTTGTCCAATCAATGCACCAATACCACCGTATTGTCCTGTTGTGATAAAACGATAATCCTCTGCTGCATCTTCAGGAATAAACTGCGTGTAAGGATCTAAGCTTTCTAGCATCGAATTGATACATTCCTCCACCAACAATTTCGGATCGGTAGGATCCACATAATACACCGTGAGTTCACGAAGTACGGTTGTGAAAATATCGAGGTTACGACTTAGCTCGAAGAAATTATCGTTTGCACTTTTAAACGAATACAAACCCATCCCCACCACAAGAGCAAGAATGTACATTCGGAAGCGACGGAAATTTTTAGAAATTTTTTCTTTCATAATTAATATTAGGGAACGGGATCATAACCATGTCCACCCCAAGGGTTACAAGATAGTATTCGTTTAATGGCGAGCCATCCGCCTTTGAAGGGACCATATTTTTTGATGGCATCTGCGCCATATTCCGAACAGGTAGGAGTATAACGGCAGGCAGGTCCTAAATGTGGTGAAATTGCATTTTTATAAAAAGCAATCAAGGCAAGAAAGAATTTACTTAGTACTTTTTTCATGGTCTTGAATAATCAGCTTCAAAAGTAGGATTATTTTCTCTTGAGTAACGTGGTAATCGAGGGGTGTATTGCACCGAGAAATGAACAATATGGCTAAGCCTAATTTCTTTTGATGGCAGTAGCGAATGAGATCATGTTTATTGATTCGATATGCCTCTCGCATAAGGCGTTTCATTCGGTTGCGGTCGTGGGCGAACTTCAACGCTCTTTTCGGAGCTGTGACTGCCATTTTTACTGGGGAATCATCGGCATAAGGCTGAGCCATATAAAGCAGACGAACTGGACCTCCATGTAGCACTTTTCCCTCTATAAAAAGGGCATCTAATACCTTTCTACTCTTTAACTTTTCGTTAAAAGAGAGAGAATTTAATGGAAGGGAATCAAGAGGTAGCATGACCGGGCACGGCAATAAGTTTATGATTAGAAGAGGGCCAGGTTAGGAAAGGGTTGCTCAACGGATTTGAGCATTTGTTATTTATTCTTTTTCAAGTAGTTCTCAATGCTCATTGTCATAGATGGGGCTTCGGGAACGGGTGCTTGAATATCGAGACGAAGATTTGCCTCCACAACGGCTTGGGATGTTTGCGATCCGAAAGCAGCAATGAGGGTGGTGTTTTGCTTAAAATCGGGGAAATTTTTAAAGAGAGAAGTGACTCCGGCTGGGCTAAAGAACACCAACATATCATACTTCACATCTGCCAAATCACTGAGATCGGAACAAACGGTTCGGTAGATGGTCGACTTGGTGAACATAATACCATGTGCATTCAAGGCGTCTGCAATTTCTTCCTTAGCGATGTCGGAACAGGGCAATAAAAATCTTTCTTTCTTATGTTTTTTTAATACTTCCAATAAGTCATTAATATTCTGCTTTCCGCTAAAAATTTTGCGCTTGCGGAAAGTGATGTACTTCTGCAAATAAAATGCTGTTGACTCTGAAATACAAAAATACTTCAGCTCCTCCATATTCGTAATACGCATTTCATTGCATATACGAAAGAAGTGATCGGCCGCATGGCGACTCGTCAAGATGACAGCGGTATGGTCGGGAATGTTTATTCTGTCCTTGCGAAAATCTTTAGCAGCAATTCCCTCTACATGTATAAAGGGTCTGAAATCGATTTTCAAGTTGTACTTTTTCGCAAGATCGTAATAAGGCGATTTCTCTGACTCGGGCTTCGGCTGTGTAACTAGTATGGACTTTACTTTCAAGGGTCGTTGATAAATGGGGTAATTTCCAAACTTCATTCGTCTTCGTCCTACATACCTGTCATTTTCCAAATGATCAGTAAAGGGGCGATTTCGAATGTGCAAAGGTACAAAAACAAATAAAATAGAGAGAAGCCCGGAATACCGATCCAAATTCCAATGGCTCGGATTAAACGGTACAAGAAAAGAAGTGCTATAATGCCTACTGCTATAAGTAGAATCCAATAGCGGTATTGGAGGGGTCCATAGGCGAGTAAGATATTGATTGGCAATAACAAAAGGCCTATCATCATAATCATCAAAAAGACATTAAAAATGTAAAAAGCCACTGGTTTTTCAAGGTCAAAAACGGTGCTTAGGAACCTTAAGAGAATCATTTTTACAGAATAGGCAATAGCCACGGAAAGTGATAAAAAGACGAATCGCATGAGTCCTCCCTGCAAAACACCCATATCCCAATCCAGAAAAATGCTTATTTGATACAGGAATAATCCCATCAACATATAGGAGATAATCGATAAAATGAGGGAGGCACGTTGCAACAAAACACTCTCATCCCGCACAATTTGGTTGGTGGTGGTAAGGTTATAAAATGCAGTATATAGTTGTCGGAAGATGCGATAATAGAAGAAGCGAAACCAAGTAAATAAGGCGACTAAAACGATTAAAGAAATGGTGAACCAATCGCCAATTTCATTGGTGAGTGGCTGGGCATTGGGATGTTGGGGGTGTAGCAAATGGCCTTGAAAAATGCGTGGACCTTGTAGTGATTTAGACACTTGAACAACCGAATCTTCCTTTGCTGGATTGATGGACTCTTCTTCATCCTGAAAGCGAAAAACATTTTTTACAGGAGCAGCGTCAGAATCTACAGCTAACCCTTCCGTCACAGATTGAATGAGATGGGTCGTTGTATCTTGCTCTGTTTTAAATTCCTTCATCACATCGAATAATGCACAAACTTAAAAATTATACCAACGCTACATATAAAATAGTCCAATCAAATTGTTATTAAGCATTACATAGGTCATCGATGAGGGCACAAGGAAGAAATTATTAATATGCTGATGAAAGCTTAATGTAAATCATCTCATCTCTCCGAAAAAAGAAAATTACTTTTTTACGTAAGGATTAAAATCGCACTCAATATTTACACGAATCACTTCTGAGATATTTGTAGTCACCACTTTGGGAATTCTAATTTTATAATCGGCCAATTTGATATCAAAAGTGACTACTAAATTGATTTTATCGCCAACAATTTTCAATATTCCTTTCTCTTTGATTTCCCTTGTCACTCCATGCAATTCAAAAGTTCCGGTGGCGGTAATGGACGCAACGGTATCGCGCGACCAATCCAATGTTTCATTAATCACTCCTTTGAAGGTAGCTTTAGGATATTTTTCTGACTCCACATACTTCTCATTAAAATGTTCTTCCATGAGCGATTTATCAAACTTAAAAGTCCGCATAGGAACATTAAATTGGATTTTGTTTGAACCCGTCGTAAACACCGACGTCATACTTTGAGATTTGGCTTCAATATTTTCCAACGGAGTCTCACTAAAAAAATGAACCATAGCTCCAGTTGCCAAAAATACTTTTTGCGCTATTACGGTATGGACTATACTTAGAAATAAAGTGGTTACTAAAATATTTTTTACTTTGTTATTCATAAATCAAATTTCATATACAACAATTCCATTTTGTGTCTGAGGATTGCAATAATAAAGATAAGGCCATTCACATTGAATATCAAGTTTGTCTTTAAAAATTCATGCTATATCCATCCTCGCAACTGATACCAAGCCAATCCTATCAATTCTCGATAACAGATCACTTGATAACGCAAATGATTCCAGAATTGATATCTCAACTGCAAACTCCCCCCTACTTCGGGCAGAGGAACATTATTTCCTCCTAAATTACTATCCTTATAACCAAGATCTATGTGCCCTATTGCATTCCATGTAGGAATACCTCCCAATTGCTGAAAGCCCAATTTTTTAAAAGTGAGAATGGATCTTCGCATATGTTCTGGAGAAGTAATAAGAACACAAAATTGTTTTTCTGCTCCCGGTAAAATACGCATTACTTCCATTCCTTCTTCTCTTGTATTTTTACCTTTTATTTCAAGTAGAATCTTGGTACTATCCACACCACGAATCATCAAATCTTTTCGGATCCCCCATGCATCACTAAGTTCAAGTCGAATACAAGCAGCGGCAGGTTGTGTGATGATGACAGTTGCAGATGGATTTTTCTTCCAAGTTTCAGCAGCATACCAAGAACGAATTAATGAGGACTCACCCGGATACCCAACACCGCCCATAATAATTATGCATTGAGGTTGAAAATGGAATTCACTTTTACTGGTTCCCAACCAATGATACAGGTAATAAGGACCTGTAGTAAATGCAAAAAGAATTACCAAAATTAAAAAACTAGAAAAACTGATAAAAAGGATTTTACCACATCGCAACAATCTCTGTTTCCAATTTTTCATTCGTACAAAAGTACAAGAATTGCATGAAGGAATTAAAAAATAGATGGAAAATTTGGTGAGATTCTCGATCCTCCAGATACGTTTGTCGATAAAACAGATTCGTTTACACAAGAATTACCAATTTTAAATGAGATCTATTACCTTCGCAACATTATGCACAAACTACTAATACTTGCATTTGCTCTTATGAGTATAGCTTCCTGCCAATCTAATTCATCAAAAACTAAAGAAGATAATATGTCCAGAAAAGATGTTCATTCCTTTGCGCGTCCACTTGAAGCTGTGGTTCGAAATTTAGATTTAGATCTACAAGTTGATTTTGATGCGAAGCAATTGCGCGGCACAGCGACACTTCAAATTGAAAATTTACAAAAAGTAAATCAGCTGCATTTAGATTCAAGAGATTTAAAAATTGATAGTATTACTTTAGATGATGGATCTATCACAAAATATGAATTAATGCCTGCTGTTCCCTTTCTAGGAAGCGAATTAATTGTGCATATTAAACCGAATACAAAAAAAGTAAAAATTACATATTCTACAAGTCCATCTGCTGCTGCATTGCAATGGCTCACTCCGCAACAAACGGCAGGTGGTAAACATCCCTTTCTATTTACACAAAGTCAAGCTATTTTAGCTCGTACGTGGATTCCGTTACAAGATTCTCCAGGCATTCGATTTACCTATCAAGCTAAAATTTCATGTCCTCCTGGTTTGATGGCGTTGATGAGTGCCGAGAACGATACTATTTTACATCCAGATGGTATTTACAATTTCAATATGCCGCAAGCCATTCCTTCTTATCTGATGGCTTTATCCGTAGGTGATTTAAAATTTCATGCTTATGATAAACGAAGTGGGATTTTTGCAGAACCCGTTACCATCGATAAGGCCATATATGAATTTGTAGATTTACCGAAGATGGTTAATGCTGCAGAAGAATTATATGGACCGTATGCATGGGGACGTTACGATGTATTAGTATTACCTCCTAGTTTTCCTTTTGGAGGGATGGAAAATCCGCGCATCACATTTGCTACTCCAACCATTATTGCAGGCGATCGTTCGTTAGTATCGTTAATTGCACATGAACTTGCGCATAGCTGGAGTGGAAACTTAGTAACGAATGCTACATGGAATGACTTCTGGTTAAACGAAGGATTCACGGTCTACTTTGAATCGCGTATCATGGAAAAATTATATGGAAAAGATTTTGAAGACATGGCGACAGTCCTTGCAGAGGGCGAATTAAGAAAGACTGTAGAAGCGATGGGACCTGATAATCCCGATTCGCATTTGTATTTAAACTTAGCAGGGAGAGATCCAGATGATGGAATGAATGATATTGCTTATGAGAAAGGAAGATTCTTTTTACTCAATATTGAAATGGCGGTAGGGCGCGAACGTTGGGATAATTTCATAAAACAATATTTTGCAGAGCATGCTTTTCAAAGTATCACGACGGAAGATTTTTTAGATTACTTGGAGAAAAATTTAATTCAAGGAGATGGAAAACTGCGCAACACAAAAATCAGAGAAAACATTTGGGTATATGGTCCAGGCTTGCCCGACAACTTCCCGAAAGTACATTCCGTGGAATTACAAAAAGTAGATGCAGTTGTGAAAGCTTTTGAAGAAGGAAAGAAAATTGAAAATCCACAAGGTTGGACAACGCATCATTGGGTCTACTTCTTAAGAACGTTACCTGACAGTTTATCGTTGGAAAAAATGAAATTATTAGACGAACAATTTCACTTCACGAATAGTGGCAACAGTGAAATATTAAGTCAATGGTTGGAGATATGCATCCGCAGCAACTATGCTAGTGCCGATGCATCCTTAGAAAAATTCCTAACGTCGGTGGGTCGCCGTAAATTCTTAAAGCCATTGTATTCGGCACTTGCTGAAACATCGGAAGGGAAAAAGAAGGCCCAAGCCATCTATGCAAAAGCTCGACCTGGATATCACAGCGTAGCTACAGGAACGATTGATGAGATGTTACGATAATCATACCGAATAAAATTTATATAAAGAGATCACCCATGCGGTGGTCTCTTTTGCTTTTAACATTAGCCTGTTAACAAAAGGATACGAATAAAATTAAAAGGCGAATAAATCCATCTACATATGTAAAAGTAATTCTAGACTTCTTAGCGAAAATTTACTACATCATGCATTTGGTTTTTGGCCGGGACAACGAAACCCTTCGGAACGGCAAACAAATAAAGCAACATGTATATCGTCGCCACCTCAAAATACCCATCACACTTCCCTTAAGGTAGCGTCCTGAATTCATCAAAGATGTAATTCATTTTTACAGAGAAAACAATTAACCAAACGAGATTTGGCCTTAATGGAAGTTTTAACACCCTAATTAAAAAACTAGTACAGGGCAGAAAAAATCAGGCGTATAAGAACAAGAGTATTTTCTTATTAGAGCTTAGCCCTGTCATTTTCGTAAAATCGAAAAAAAATAACCAATTAAAGGGGCGTAGCCCTATAATCTTCGTAAAATCGAAAACATATAATCAATCAACGGGGCGTAGCCCTGACATAAGAAAACCATGGCAAACACCTACACACAATTATACATACAATTTGTTTTCACGGTAAAAGGCAGAGCAAATCTTATTAACGAATCTTTTCGGGATGAATTGGAAAAATTCATGTGTGGCATCATTAACAACCATAAATGTAAAACATTTGCTATTTATTGCAATCCCGACCATACACATATCTTTGTTGGTATGCATCCAACCATTGCGCCTTCAAAATTGATGGAGCAGGTAAAATCAGGATCTTCAGGATGGTTGAACGAAAAAAAATATATACTCGGAAAATTTGCTTGGCAAGATGGATTTGGTGCATTTACATATTCAAAGTCGCATATTGACAATGTCGTGAAATATATTTTGAATCAACCTACACATCATAAAAAACAAACATTTAAAGAAGAATATTTACAGTTTCTTGAAAAATTTGATATTGAATATGACCTAAAATATTTATTTGAATGGTATGATTAGGAAATATATCAGGGCTACGCCCCTTCTTTTCTTATCATTTTTGTTTTACGAAGATAGCAGGGCTACGCCCCTTCTTTTCTTATCATTTTTGTTTTACGAAGATTGACGGGCTACGCCCCTTCTTTTCTTTTCATTCTTTTCTACGAAGATAGCAGGGCTACGCCCCTTCTTTCATTTCATTTTTGTTTTACAAAGATTGACGGGATACGCCCCTTCTTTCATTTCATTTTTGTTCTACGAAAATAGCAGGGTTACGCCCCTTCTTTTCTTTTCATTTTTTTTCTACGAAGATAGCAGGGCTACGTCTTATTGTAAATGAAATGGTTTTGTTTGAATTTTTCACAGAAACAAAATGAAATAAAAAGAAAAGATTATATTGCTCATGCGATCTCATTTGCTTTTAACATTAGCCTGTTAACAAAAGGATACAAATAAAATTAAAAGGCGAATAAATCCATCTACATTCGTAAAAGTAATTCTAGACTTCTTAGCGAAAATTTACTACATCATGCATTTGGTTTTTGGCCGGGACAACGAAACCCTTCGGAACGGCAAACAAATAAAGCAACATGTATATCGTCGCCACCTCGAAATACCCATCACACTTCCTTTAAGGTAGCGTCCTGAATTCTTCAAGGATGTAATTCCTATTCTATTCCCTATAAAAATCTGCTACCCTCGTGGCCTGAAATTCTATTGCCTTAAAAAATGTATATGCTTCCCCGTTATATTCTCTTCAGTTTGCTCCTAACATTTCATTTGCTTTCAGTCATGGCGAATACAGATTCTGTATTAACAAAAAGAATGATTGTACGCGCTGATTTAAGTAGCAGTTATACGAGTGAAAAAACTTGGTGGAATGGCTCGCAAAGTTTTGTATTATTCAAAGCATATGGAGAGGCGCGTTTTCGAAAAACAGTAGCATCGGGATGGAGTCGCGATCATTTTGTGCAGACGCAATTAGGTTATACCAGTTACATTGATTCTGCATGGATAAAAAGTACAGACGCTTTTAAGATTCATTTAAGATGGATGGAAAAAAGATCGAAGAAAATGACACATACTTACTTCTTCCAAATGCAATCACAGTGGATGAATTCATGGCAACAAACGGCAGAGCAAAAAATTTGGAGAGGTGGATTTATGAATCCTGCTGCCATTACGCTTGGTTATAGTTTCTCCTTCGACTTTCTAGAAAACAGTAACTTACTTGTAGCGCCAGCAACCTTGCAAGTAAACATACAACCTGAGCAAAGCACATCCATCGCATTTAAAGAGCTTCCTTTATTAAAATCAAAACACAGTCAAATTTACTCGCGATACGGATTCAGTGCCTTTTTAAACATGGACGAGTACTTCTACAAAGATTTTATTTTACTACAACATCGCTCTCAATTTTTTCTAAATGCAATGACCGCACAACATATTCAATTCGACATCAGCAATCGTTTATGCATTCGGTTCTTAAAATATGTTCAACTGCGCTTCGATACAACACTTACCTATCTCCCTGAGCAAACATTAAAATTACAGTACAAGCAGGAAGTGTTACTGGGGATCTTCTATGAATACAGGAAATGACGCGTCAACAACCAACCTTTTCAACACCATTTTATTCAACGCTTTCAACGTCATTGGTTTTTCTCCAACTCCTTTTCAGAAGATCTCCAGGCCTGCTTTAATTTATAGCCATTACTACTATGAGCAAAATAAAAATAGATCCATACAAAATATTTTTATCTGAAATAAAAGAAAAAATACATCAGGCACAATATAAAGCCATGAAACAGGTAAATAAAAGCCTATTGAATTTATATTGGGAAATAGGCAAAAGCATTGTTGAAAAGCAAAAGCAGCATGGTTGGGGAAAATCCATTGTTGAAACATTGTCGAAAGATTTACAGAATGAGTTTATTGGAGTACATGGTTATTCCGTCCAAAACCTTTGGTATATGAGACAATTGTATATTGAATATAAGGAAAATGTAAAACTCCAACCATTGGTTGGAGAAATAAGTTGGAGCCATAATCTTGTGATTTTGAGTAAGTGCAAAAATAATTTGGAGAAGGACTTTTATATTCAAATGACCAAGAAATACGGATGGACAAAAAACGTTCTTATCCATCAGATAGAAGGTAATAGCTATGAGAAATTTTTGCTCAATCAAACCAACTTTGATAAAGCAATACCCGAAAAATATAAGCACCAGGCAAAACTAGCTGTAAAGGATGACTACAACTTTGATTTTTTAGAAATAGCAGAAAACCATAATGAAAAGGAATTAGAGCTTGAACTAATGAAAAAAATCCGAAAATTTTTAATGGAAATGGGTGGAGACTTTTCTTTTATCGGAAACCAATATAAGTTAAATATTGGTGGTGAAGATTACTTTATTGACTTGCTTTTATATCATAGAAAATTAAAATCATTGGTAGTAATCGAACTGAAAACAGGAAAGTTTAAACCCGAATTTGCAGGGAAAATAAATTTTTATCTAACGGTGCTTAATGATACAATAAAACAAGAAGATGAAAACCCTTCTATTGGTATTATCATCTGTAAAAACAAAAATAAAACGATAGTAGAATATGCATTAAAGAATACAACGAATCCAATAGGAATAGCTAGTTATACATTGACCGAAACGCTTCCAAAAAAATATAGAAACTTGCTTCCATCTCCAAAAGAAATTGAAAAACGGTTATCTGGTTTTATTGATGATATTCCAGCCGAGGAATAAAAAAAACTGACTTAAGTTCGTCTAATAACAGCGAAAAAATGATTTGAGTTTAAAGTTCCCTTTTCAACACCATTTTATTCAACGCTTTCAACGTCATTGGTTTTTCTCCAACTCCTTTTCAGAAGATCTCCAGGCCTGCTTTATTAAATACCAGGGGAATATTTATATTATCAATACCGAAAAACAATTCAGTATTCAATGCAGAGTCCTATTTAATTCAATTTGAATCCATTTAAATTTCAGAATTCCATCTAAACCACTATATTTGTTACACGTAAAAAAATGAATTCCTTCACCATCTCCCAGCTCGAGCAATTCTCGGGAATTAAAGCACATACCATTCGTATTTGGGAGAAAAGATATAATGCGCTTCAACCGAATCGATCGTTGGGAAATACTAGGTACTACGATGGACATCAATTAAAACGTCTTTTAAATATTGCCAGTTTAATTGAAGGGGAATCACAAGTTGCAAAATTTTGTTTGTTGAGTGATGAAGAGCTAGCAAGAAAAGTAATTGAGAAATTTGAACGTTTACATTCTGATGAAACCGATGCTTCAAATTATATTTTGCAATTAACGGCTGCTGGCATTAACTATGATGCTAATACCTTTGAGTTAATTTACCATCAAGCGGCCAAGCGATTTGATTTCATTACGCTATATAAATTAATTATTCTCCCATTTTTAAATAGAGTTGGAATTTTATGGGCAGGTGAACGCATCCCGCCCAGTCAAGAACACTTCATGAGTAATTTAATTCTCCAAAAAATTCATGCGGCCACCAGTGCCTTACCGCCTCAAAAAAAACAGGAAGAAATGTGGGTGCTTTGTATGCCTGAAGGTGAATTTCATGAAATCGGACTCCTATTTTCACATTTTTTACTTTGTAAGTCAAATAAAAAATCCATTTATTTAGGCAGTAACCTACCTTTTGAATCTTTAATTTCGACCGTTCATGAAGTTCAAGCTACGCATATTTTAGCTTTCTTCATCCATTATGATCAACCCTCCAAGGCGCAAGAATATATCAATTCATTGATTTTCAAATTTAAAAGCTGTAAAATTTTAATTTCAGGTAATGCCCGGCTCATCTCCAAACTGCATCTTGACGAAAAAGTAGAATGGATTAAAACCGTAGATGATTTAATTTTAAAACTTTAAAACTACTTAGTTGTTTATGATTTGACGTAAATATATATACAAAAAATGTCTATTGTTTCAGTTATTGGTGCTGGATTTTCTGGAATTAGTGCTGCTACCTATTTAGCCTCAGCAGGTTATCAGGTTCACGTATTTGAAAAAAACAGCCAGCCAGGAGGAAGAGCTCGTCAGCTTAAGACCGAATCGGGCTATACATTCGATATGGGTCCGAGTTGGTATTGGATGCCTGATGTATTTGAAAAATACTTTGGAGACTTCGGGCATCCCGTTTCAGACTTCTACGACCTCAAAAGATTAGATCCTGCATTTGATGTGGTTTTTGGAAAAAACGACACAACCCATATCCCTGACCGTTATACTTCTCTTCGGCAACTTTTCGAAGAGATTGAACCGGGAAGTGCTTTACGTCTCGATCAATTTATGGAAGAGGCCGAATACAAATACAAAACGGGGATGGAAAGTTTGGTTTACAAACCCGGAATATCACTTAGTGAATTTGCGAACATCGAATTAATGAAAGGTGTTTTTCGATTACAAGTGTTTTCATCTTTTAGTAAACATATTCGAAACTACTTTACGCATCCAAAGCTTATTGCCTTGATGGAATTTCCCATACTTTTTCTTGGGGCTCTTCCAGAAAATACGCCAGCACTTTATAGCTTGATGAATTACGCTGGGCTTAAACTTGGTACACATTACCCTGAAGGTGGTTTTGGCAGTGTGGTGAAAGCAATGGTAGATTTGGCAGAAATGAAAGGTGTTACATTTCATTACAATGCTAATGTAGAAAAAATAGAAATTAAACACAACGAAGCCAATGCACTATTGGTTGATGGAAAATTGTTTCCTTGTGATGCCATCGTAGCCGCAGCTGATTATCATCATGTAGAAGCGAAATTACTACCATCTAAATTTAGAAATTACACTGAAGAATACTGGTCGAAGAAAACTTTTGCTCCATCTAGCTTAATATTTTACTTAGGATTTAACAGAAAAATTCCATCCTTACAGCATCACACCTTGTTCTTCGACGAAGACTTGACCCTACATAGCAAAGAAATATACTCGGATCCGAAATGGCCAACCAAACCCTTATTCTATGCTTGCTGTGCTTCGCGCTCTGACGAAACCATTGTTCCCATTGGACACGAAAGCATTTTTCTACTCATGCCCATTGCACCCGGACTAATAGATACTGAAGAAATGAGAGAGAAATATTTTCAGGTAATCATGGAAAGATTAAATGAGCAATGCGGTGAAGATTTAACACCCTTCATCGATTACAAAAAAAGCTATTGCGTAAATGACTTCATTGAAGATTATAATTCATACAAGGGAAATGCATATGGTTTAGCAAACACACTTCGACAAACCGCCATTCTTAAGCCTAAAATCAGAAACAAACATCTTCACAATTTATTTTATGCTGGACAACTCACAGTTCCAGGTCCAGGAGTACCGCCATCCATTATATCAGGAAAAATTGCTGCTCAACAAGTCATTCAACAATTATCCAAAAAAGAAAAACATGAAAGCATCGTTTGATAAAGTATCCATTGCTTGCAGCAAACTTACTACGCAAGAGTACAGTACAAGTTTCTCACTTGGCATCTACTTTTTAAATCACAAAATGCGCGATCCTATTTATGCCATTTATGGCTTTGTGCGATTTGCCGATGAGATTGTTGATAGTTTCGAAGGCTATAATAAAATGTACTTGCTTAATAAATTCAAGCAAGATACGTTTGAAGCCATCGAAAATAAAATTTCATTGAATCCTATACTCAATGCATTCCAACAAAGTGTCCATGATAATAATATTAGTCTTGACCTCATTGAAACTTTTTTAAAAAGCATGGAGATGGACTTAGAAAAAGTACATTACACTCAAGAAAATTATGAGCAGTATATATTAGGATCGGCTGAAGTCGTTGGATTGATGTGTTTACATGTTTTTACCTCTGGAGATTTAAAAATGTATGAAGAATTAAAACCCTATGCGATGCGGTTAGGATCCGCATTTCAGAAAGTAAATTTTTTACGAGATTTAAAAGATGACTATTATCTGCTAGGAAGAAGCTATTTCCCAAACATTGACTTATCGCAATTCACCAATGAATCCAAGAAAATAATTGAACAAGAAATAGAAGATGATTTTAAATATGCCCTCATCGGAATTAGAAAACTCCCTCCAGCAGCAAAAGGAGGTGTATATTTAGCGTATGTTTATTACACTTCACTTTTCAAAAAAATAAAATCAGTTCCTGCAGAACGAGTGTTCACGGAGAGAATTCGAATCAGCAACCCCTACAAAATGGGATTAATGATCAACAGTCTATTCCAAACAAAACTAAATTACATCTAATTCAAAAATGAAAGATTATCAATTACAAACAAAACAATTTCTTCCCATACCCCTTGAGAAGGCTTGGGAGTTTTTTTCATCGCCGAATAATCTGTCAAAAATTACTCCACCTGCTATGAATTTTAAAATCATGACGGCAACTGGGACTGGCGAAATTTATAATGGGATGAAAATAAAATATAAAGTGAGTCCTTTACTTGGCATCCCTCTGAATTGGGAAACCGAAATAGATCGAGTGAATTATAAAGTTTCCTTTACCGACAAACAAATTAAAGGGCCTTATAAAAAATGGGAACATACCCATACCTTTGAGGCTGTAGAAAAAGGAATCATGATGTACGATCGTATCCAATACCAACTTCCATTCTCTTACTTGGGAAAAATTGCTCATTGGCTTTTCATCCGAAAAAAAATAGAAGAAATATTTAATTATCGGGAAATTACACTGAAAAATTACTTTAAAAACTAAAAGAATGATTAATATACTCATCACCCTCACCGCCTTTCTAAGTATGGAATTTGTTGCTTGGTTTACCCATAAATACATTATGCATGGATTACTCTGGGTATTGCATAAAGACCATCACCATAAAGAATCGAATGGATTCTTTGAACATAACGACTTCTTTTTTCTTATATTCGCTTTACCTGGAATAGCCGGTCTCTTCTTTGGTATGCAAGCTGGATTTAACGAACTTTTCTGGATAGGTCTTGGTATTACTTTTTATGGATTTACTTATTTCTTTGTGCATGATATTTTTATTCATCAACGATTTAAGTTTATTCGTCACTTAGAAAACGATTATTTCAAAGCGATCCGCAGGGCTCATAAAATACATCATAAACATCTTGGAAAAGAGCAAGGCGAATGTTTTGGTATGTTATGGGTGCCTATCAAGTATTTTAAAAATTCGAAACCGAGCAACGCAGAATGAAATCGCTTTATCTCTACGTTAATCTTTTTACAGTTCTAGTTCCGTTTCTATTCTCCTTCCATAAAAAGCTGAAGTTTCATCTTCACTTCCTTTCTTTTCTTAAAGCAAGCACACTTGTTGCTATTCCCTTTATATTGTGGGATAGCTATTTCACCTCACTAGGTGTTTGGGGATTTAATGAAAATTACATTTCTGGAATTAAAGTTTTGCACTTACCCATTGAAGAAGTTCTTTTTTTCATTTGCATTCCATTCTCTTGTGTCTTTACCTATCATTGTTTGCAACTTTTCTTTAGATTGAAATGGGCGGAAAGAACTGAACGATATATAATAATTATTCTCGTCTTGTTCTTATTCGTCACTGGAATTATTTACTTATCACATCTGTACACTTCAGTTACGTTTATCAGTTTGGCAATTCTATTACTAATTTTAAAATTTTATTTTCAAGTAAAATGGCTCTCCTCATTTTTGAGTGTCTACGTTGTTCTTTTGGTTCCCTTTTCTATCGTTAATGGAATTTTAACTGGTACCGGATTAGAGTCACCCGTCGTTTGGTATAACGAATCCCATATTATTGGGCTTCGATTCCTGACAATTCCTTTTGAAGATGTGTTTTACGGATTAGAACTCCTCCTCTTAAATGTATTTTTCTATCATCGATTTTTGGATGAAAAAGCTAAAAAGCAGGTTGGTTAGCCATCTCCAAATACGCTTTTAGTGATTGTTTATCAGATCATTTAATATCTTCATAAGCTTAAAAACTTAACTTTAGGAATAGATAAATCATTCAGAAAAACTAAGATCGCTTTATCACTTTTAGCCAGAATGAGCCAGCAACAATATAAATTCACAAATTTGTAGTTAGCCCGAAATGAATGCTCATAAATGATGCTGGTTCCGAAACACTCCTATTCCTACTTCGTATATATTTGCCCTTATAAATCTTGAGAATATGTTAATGAATGAACTAGTTGCCGCATTTACACAACACGTACGTGAGGCCATGGAAATTGGAAGTAATGCAACACTTAGTAAAGCAACGCATCCCATACGCAATGTTTTAGTCACTGGTTTAGGTGGTTCTGGAATTGGAGGAAGTATTGTTGCGCAAGTAACTGATAAAGCATTGCGAGTTCCTCTTTTGGTGAACAAAGATTATTTTCTTCCAGCTTTCGTTGATCAACATACTTTAGTAATCGTATCATCTTATTCTGGAAATACGGAAGAAACTTTGCAGGCGATGGAAGCCGCTTTAGAAAAAGGTGCTAAAATTTGTTGTGTTACTTCTGGCGGAAAGATTGGAGCCATTGCAAAAGAAAAAGGATTGGATGTGGTGAACATTCCAGGTGGGATGCCTCCACGTGCTTGCTTTGGATATTCGTTTACACAGCTTCCATACATTCTCGGATTTCATGGATTGATTGATGATTCGTATCGTAAAGATTTGAGTGATGCTGTTCAACTTTTAGATAAAGAAGAAGAAACTATTAAAAAAGAATCGAAAGCGATTGCACAACAATTGGTAGGTAAACTTCCTATCATTTATTGTGAAGCGCGTTATGAAGGCGTAGCGGTACGGTTCCGTCAACAGATCAACGAAAACAGTAAAATGCTTTGTTGGCATAACGTTTTACCAGAGATGAATCATAACGAATTAGTAGGTTGGACCGAGCCACATCCAGAAGCCGTTGTATTGATGTTCCGTTGTGAAGACGATTATTTCCGCACACAAAAGCGAATGGAGATTTCTGGAGATGTAGTAAAGCGCAACAATGCAACGCTCATTGAGATGAAAGCAAAAGGTGCTACACAGTTACAACGTTCTTTGTATTTGTTACATATGGGTGATTGGATTAGCTGGTACATTGCTGAAATTAAAAACATCGATGCTACGGAAGTAAACGTCATCGATTTCTTGAAAAACGCTTTGTCGGAAATGTAATTGATGAGAATTTCATTTGCAATTCTAATTGGGGTAGCATTTGCATCATGCACAAATCCACTATCTGAAAACGGACATGAGTCTTGTGCGGATTCCATTGTAGAATCAAAAATTCCAGACGCTATTGCAACTGCCGATTCCGCCTCTTCTCATTTTTTCATGCAGACTTTTAAAAATGCGAATGGGTTGGAAGGCTATGGTTTTGATATTTATCAAGAAGGCAAGATGATGATACATCAAAATTCTATTCCAGCTATTCAAGGGAACAAAGGATTTAACAACGAAGAAGAAGCGAAAGCGGTTGGAGCATTGATGTTGTATCGAATTTCGAATGGAATTATGCCACCATCCATTAGTATTGAAGATTTAGATAGTTTGGGAGTGAAGTATTAGGAATAAAAACATTACGGGTTTTTTTGTCACTTAAGTTTTCTCAGCAGAGTTTCGACGCTAGTGTTTCTCGCAAAGGGCGCAGAGGCGCGAAGTTTTCTCAGCAGAGTTTCGACTCTAGTGTTTCTCGCAAAGGGCGCAGAGGCGCGAAGTTTTCTCAGCAGAGTTTCGACGATAATCTTTCTCGCAAAGACGTGAAGGCGCAAAGTTTTCTCAGCAGGCAGTATAAAAGGGGCGAGGGGCTTTATAAATCAAAAATTACCTCAAGTGTTCTCTTGTGATCTCTTGTGTCTTTAGTGATAAAACTGAATTTCTATTCATTGAAGAATATTAATCAACGATTACTCTTCTTTCTTAAAATGCTCCTGTACAATTTTTGCTTTCGCCGTTCCGATGACGGCGGTTAGTTCATCGAACTTAGATTCCTTGATTCTTTTCACCGATCGAAAATGTTTTAACAAAATTTCGGTTGTTGCTTCTCCTATTCCCTTGATTTCGCTAAGCTCTGTTTTAATAACACCCTTGCTTCTTTTATTACGGTGATGGGTAATTCCAAAACGATGCACTTCATCGCGCAATTGCTGAATAATCTTTAATGTCTCGCTTTTCTTATCTAAGTACAAGGGCACTGAATCGCCCGGAAAATAAATTTCCTCTAACTTCTTCGCGATTCCGATGATACTAATTTTTCCACGTAATTCTAATTTTTCTAAACTCGCTAGCGCAGCAGATAATTGCCCCTTCCCGCCATCAATTACGATGAGTTGAGGAATGGGTTGATTCTCTTCCTTCATGCGCTTGTAGCGGCGATAAATAACCTCTTCCATACTCGCAAAATCATCAGGACCAACAACAGTTTTAATATTATAATGGCGGTAATCAGCTTTAGATGGTCGACCGTTTTTGAAAACACTCATGGCTGCTACGGCATAGTCGCCTTGGAAATTAGAATTATCGAAACATTCAATATGATAAGGCTTTTCCGTTAAGCGCAATTCCTTTTGCATCACAGCCATCAATCGTTCGATGCGATGTTCGGGATTGAGTTTGTCGGCTTGCTCCATCTTATCCTTCATAAAATAGCGTACATTCTTTTCGCTGAGGTCGAGGAGTTTTTTCTTGTCACCAATTTTAGGAATGATAAATTGCACGCCCGGGATTTCCAACTCGGGTTCAAAAGGAACCACTATTTCCTTCGTGTCGCCTTCATAACGCTGACGCAGTTCCGCAATGGCTAAACTCAACAACTCAGCAGGTGCCTCATCGAGTTTCTTTTTTAACTCTAAAGTGAATGATTGCACAATGGCACCACTCATCACCTTCATATAATTCACAAAGGCCGAATTCATCTCATCTACATAAGAATAGACATCGATGTTATGAATAGTAGGATGCACAATCACGCTTCGACCTTTGTACTTCTCTAAAATTTCAATCTTCTCTTTGCATAATTGAGCGTCTTCAAACTCATGCTTTACTGCATGTTCTTTCATTTGATCTTCTACATGACGGATTACATTATTGATGTTTCCTTTTAATATGTCCTTGATACCCGTGATTGATGTATCATAATCTTCCTTCGATTGCAAGCTTTCACAAGGACCTAAACAATTCCCTACATGATACTCTAAACAAAGTCGGAACTTTTTCTTTTCGATGTTTTCCTTCGACAATACCAAATTGCAAGTCCTTAGTTTAAACAATTTGTTAATGAGGTCCAACATGGTTTGAATCATTGTGACGGATGCATACGGACCAAAATACGTACTTCCATCATTAATCTTTCGACGAGAATAAAACACGCGAGGGAATTCTTCCTTCTTGATAACAATCCAAGGATACGTTTTATCATCCTTCAAGCTCACATTGTAGCGAGGCTGATATTTTTTGATGAGATTATTCTCGAGCAATAAAGCGTCGTACTCGGTTTCAACAAGAATCGTTTTGATATCTACAATTTGTCGCACCATCATGGTAATACGCGTACTGTTGTGATTCTTATTAAAATAACTGCTAACCCTTCGCTTTAAATTCTTAGCTTTTCCAATATACAAAATTCCCATATCCTCGTTGTAAAACTGATATACGCCTGGCGTATCAGGTAACGAAGAAACAATTTGCTTGATATGGATATTATCGGTTGCCAATTATCTTTTGAAAATTTCTTGATAAATACTTAATGTTTTTTGAGCGGTTGCTTGAAAAGAAAATCCTTGTACTTTTATTTTTGCATTGTTAATGAACTTCGTTCTCAATTCGTGATCAGCAAGTACCTTTTGTACAGCAGTTGTTAATCCACTAACATCACCCACCTCTTTTAACAAGCCCGTAACACCATCGCTCACCAATTCTGGAATTCCACCCGCACGAGTAGCCACGACTGGAATTTCTGCTGCAAAAGCTTCTAGAACAATCGTTCCTAGCCCTTCTGTTTTAGATGTGATTAAAAAAACATCTAAGGACTTCATCACCTTTGTAATATCTTTTCTGAATCCGAGAAGATGTATTCGTGAAGACAATTTATTTTCTTCAATAAATTTATCAATCAAACTTTTTTCATCGCCTGAACCTGCTATTATAAAATGAACTAAAGGATTTGCATTAATTATCTCCTTTGCCACTTTTAGAAAAGTTGGAAAATCTTTATGATCGGCGAGGGCACTTAGATTGCCCACAAGAAGTGCATCTTGCGGAAGATTCAATTCCTCTTTCAACAAATTACTTTCAGATGTAAATTTATAATTTGTCGTATTGATTCCTGAATGAACGACAGTAAGCTTTTCCTTATCATTAATGGAAGGTGCCGTCATTTTTAAAATCATTTCGGAAACACAAATAATTTTTTTGATGGATGCATGATTGTATTTCCATTTTGAAAACAGATTGGATGATACAGCAAAATCCACTCGTCGACTTACTACTAATGGTGTAATAATACTAAATACGGCAGCCGACAAAACAGCAGCGCTATGCGCATGTGAATCGTGTGTGTGAATTACATCAAACTTTTCTGCCTTACAAACTCTTGCAATTTTCTTTGCCAGACTTAAATCCAAGATCCCGCGAGATTCAAAATTAATAACGGTAATTCCATCTTCTAGCATACGCGCTGAGAGAGCCGAATTGAACGGAGTTAGCATACTTACCTCCACCTTCATCTCCTTCAATGCAAGAGCAAGATAAGCGGCTTGTTGCTCACCACCTCGCCAGCTCATGGGTGTGGAGACATGCAACACCTTCATATTGTTTTTCCTTTTTGAAGATAATACAAGCGCAAATATTTTAGAAAAACGGCATGTGCACTATTCTTTGCAATAATAAATCCGGTAAGTCCATCTCGAAAACCCGACCACACAATATAATTTTTAAGAAAGCGTGCAATGGGTTTATAAATAATTTTTGCAATACTGGAACTCATTCCTTTCTCGTACATGGCTTTGGCACCGATGGTACTGAAACGATCAATTTGCTTGATATGATCTGAAATGGTGTTGTAGGAATAATGCAAAAGATCGCCTTGTAATGATGAAGGCTTCCCTTCAAACAAATCAAAATGATCGTGCGGATTTACTCCGCCCCATATTCCTTTCCCATTTTGATAAAGTCGCAATTTTCGATCGGGATACCAACCACTGTGCTTCACCCAATGTCCGCAAAAGTTGGTGAGACGATTCATCAGATAACCGGGAGCAGATGGATTCACCAATGCTTGCTGAATACTTGACTTCAACTCAGGCGAAAGTGCTTCATCGGCATCCAAAGAAAGAACCCATTCAGAAGAAGCTTGGTCCATTGCGAAATTCTTTTGCTCGATGTACCCTAAAAAAGGTTGATGAATCACTTTTACATTCCTGCTTCTGCAGATATCAATAGTATGATCCGTGGATCCGGAATCCACCACGATAATTTCATCTGCAATCCCTTCCACACTTTGCAAGCAGCGAAGGATATTAAGTTCTTCATTGAAGGTGATAATGACAACGGATAAAGTAGGCATAGTGAGAATAGGTTACAAAGTAACGTTTTTTTTGGCAAACTCATATGTCTAAGCTACCGGGCAGATGGCCCCTGCAACCATCACATTGTAATCCCTTTTCAATAATACTGTCAAATTCAAAAACCTAATGTAGGTCTTACAAATCTATCCATTAAAAAAGCCTCCCCGTAGCAAAAGCTACAAGGAGGCGATCCGCATTCCGGTCAACGCGGATTATTGCTGAATTGAAAATCGCGAATTAATTTGTTCTTCAGCAGTTTTTAAACGGATCATATACATTCCGGACTCCAAAGCAGATAGGTCGAAGCGCATATGTGATACGCCTGAGGGATGTTCCTGTACTCTGCTTTGGATCAGTTGTCCTTGAATGCTTAAGATCTCAATTGAAAAAGACGTGGATTTTGATAATTCGAATTGAATATTAATAGTTCCTTGAGAAGGGTTAGGGAAGAGATTAAATGAAGAAGAAAGAATAGTTTCATCAATACCGGAAGCTAACCGTAAGGCATATACGCTATCACAGATGGTAATGGAATTGCCAAAATTATCATACGCTGTAATACATACCGTATACCATCCTGTTGCGTTGTATTGATGTGTGAAAGGACCAGTTCCAGCACCCGTGGTACTATCTCCAAAATTCCAAACATACTGCCAGCCTGGACATGTATTTCCGATAAAGAAATAAACATTTCCATTTCCAAAAGTGGTATCAGGAACCGCATACAACTGCGGGATGCAATTGACACCAGAACCGATTACCACAGAATCACAGTAAGAGTCTTGACAATTATTTCCTAAAATAGTTAAACATACAAGATAAGTTCCAGGACTTGAATAGACATGTGAAGGGGATGTTGAAGTAGAACTCGTGCCATCGCCAAACGACCAAATACTATTGATAAATGCGCCTTGAGATTGATTCGTAAAACTTACTGCTCCTGTTACGGTATCTATTGAATAAGTGAAGTAAGCTTGACATCCAGCAGAGTTGGGAACATAAATAGAATCGCACCATGTATCAGCACAGTTATTCAAACTATCGATCACTGTTAAACATACATTATACCATCCGCTTGAAGAATAATAATGATTAGGATACATTGCATTACTCACAAATCCATCTCCAAAATTCCAATGATAATAATAGTTAGGATTATTTATTGGAAAGAAGAAATAAGTACCAAGGCTATCAAAATATTGGAATTGCGCATCGCAATTTCCATTCGGTCCAGGTATATATACTTGCTGACAAGTTGAATCAAAACATCCATTGGATGTAGTGATATACAAACAAACATTATAAAATCCAGTATCAGGGAAAGTGTGATTTACATTTTGTCCAGATGCGGTGGTACCGTCAGAGAAATACCAAGCCCAAGAAGTAACAGCACCGCCTGTTGAACTGCCTGAGAAAATACCATTATAATTTGAAGCTTGATATGAAATGATTGCACTGCATGGATTGAATGCCGGAATTTGAATTAGGTTGCAAACAGTATCAATACAACCATTAAATGTTTGAATGATTAAACAAACTGTAAAATTTCCGCTCGTACTATAATTATGAATTGGATTACTTCCTGTACCCGTAGTACCATCTCCAAAACTCCAAGAGTAATTAGCGACACTACCAAGCCCAGTGTTATATCCATAGAAGTAACTTGTTCCATTCGAAACCTGATAACTAAATCCGGCCGCACATCCTGAAGGCGGTAAATTAGAAACCGAATCACAGAAAGTATCAAAGCAATTTGTTGCAGAATCAATAACTGTTAAACAAGCTAAAAAAGTTCCTTGTGTAGCATATTGATGAACGGGATAAATTTGAGTGGATGAATTTCCATCTCCAAAACTCCAGTAATAATAATAGTTAGGATTGTAGACAGTTGGTAAAAACCAAGTAAAGCCTGCACTGTCAACTGAGGTAAATGAAGCATCACAATTTCCGGATCCTTGATAGGCGACGGTTTGACAATACGTATCGAAACAGGAAGTAGCACTATCACCTACGGTTAAGCAAACGGTATATACACCAGGTTGTGCAAATTGATGCCATGGACTGATGATTGTTGAATTAGTACCATCACCAAAATCCCAATATACTTGAGTATAAGATCCGGTTGAATTATTTAAAAACTGAATAAGATTTCCTTGATACGTGGTGGTAAAGCTCGCTTGACAAGTTGTAGAAGTATTAATATAAAGAGTATCACAGAATGTAGACTGACAACCATTAATACTATCCCAAACGGTTAAACAGACACCATAAATTCCGGGTGCATATGTATGTGTAACGTTGGATGTGTTTGCTGTACTTCCATCACCCAAGTACCATGACAGTGCTGAATAATTTCCACTACTGGTATTTACAAATGAAATCGTATTCGATCCCGCTTGTTGATTAAAAACAAAAGACGCTTGACATTGTGCCGATGCATTTTGACTGAAGAAGAATAAAAAGAAGGCAAGTAATAAGGTGAGCTTTTTCATTAGGTACTGGTGGTTGGGGTTGAACTATGAATCAAAAGTACTTTTTGACTTCCGAAGCTAAAAGTTGATTTTCACAAATAATTACGCATTCAATATAGAAGTAACGTAGCTGACAACCCTCACCAAGTCATAAGATAAACTCCAATATATCAATAAAATTAGACATAAAAGGAGTTAAATGTGCATTCTTACCCAGTTTCCATAGTCTATGATGACACCATCCCCTTCATAATTCTTACGTGTCCAATCGGAAAATGTCCTCATTTTATCCATCAATTTAACATCCTTCTTGACATCGGCTACATTTAACATTCGTTTTAGGATCTCGAGGATCTCTCTTTCGGCATAGTGATCTTCGTCGGTGATAAGTTTTTTATACTCTTTATTGAGTCGATTCATTTTATACTCGAGTACATCCATTTGTTGCAATTCATATCGATTAAGTAATTCACCGATCGAAATTTTCAAACGCAAAGAGGCATCAGCGCTTTTAAATCCATCTAACAAAGAAAGTTTACCAAAATGTTTAATCGCCACTTTATAGTTCGTTTGGTCAAAATGCAAAACGGCCAAATTCAAATACACAAACCATAAATAATAAGCATTCGATTTAATACGCGACTGATCTTTTAAATCCTCAAGAATTGTGATGGCTTGAACTGGATCTAAAACCGAATAATTTATTACGAGTGCATTGTAATAAAAGAAAAAATATTTATCGAAAAGCAATTGATTAAATTCATCCATCGCTACCTTCAACTTCTCCGCCCAAAGCAAACTTTGTTTTAGCTTATCCGTCTTAAACAATGTATTTACGATATAGGTTAACATCTGCAACTTGGTATCGTGATTTGAGCGATTAAAGAGTTCATCTTTCTCAAATTCTTTAAAGGCAGAAAGTAGGTATTGTTCGAGGGGTTTATACTCGTGCCGTTGTAATAAAACTTGACTAACGGCACGGTAGATACGAAAACGAAGTTGAGGACTATTTTTTAAATCACGGTCCTTGATAAAATCGTCAGTAGTTTTCTTTAAAAGATCAAGAAATGGATTGCGATCTGGCGCAAAATTTTGTGTTGTTTTCAATCGATACGTTACTACGGCCAATAAATCATCAATAGCACGAATGTCTTCCAATCGTTGACGATTTTCCTTTCTTTTGTCGATGAATTTTTGAGGATCTACTTGTAACGACTCATGTGAAAGACGAATGTATTCTCCAAAAACAATATCCAGCAATTCATAATTCTCAATCGACTCTGCACTGCGTTCACAACGGCGTAAATAATAACGTGCTTCTTCCAACAAATTTTTACTAAAAAAAAACTTATACAACGCGAGCATATGACAAGCGTGTACAAATGCATCATCTTCGTAATGCAACACCGACAATGATTTATTCAAATCACTCAGCAATCGATTCTTTAAACGATACCAAGCATTCTTCGAATCGGAGGTATAAAGTTTTTGCATGAATGCTTCCTCTTTGTCCTCATCATTCTTCCTTAAAAAGTCGAAAAGCTGGATGTCTTTCCGTTCAAACGACTGTTGTGTACGACTAGCAAAGAGTTTAAAGTACCTTACCTGCTCCTTATTGAGCGATTTTACTAAACGGGGAAGATGATCCATTTCGATACAATTTGAACGCGTAAGATATAAAAAAAATATGTTTTCTAGTACCATGTCGGTTCCGTAGCTTTGATTTAATAAATAACCTGAATCCCAAGAAATGCAACGAATCCTCAAGACTTGTTTCTTTTTACTCCTTCTAAATGCAGGAGTTGTCTCTGGGCAGGCGCATTTACGAGTAAATGCCATCATCAATTGGCCTGATACTGTATATGATGGTCAGATTCTACCTCTTGGCGCTACGGTAGAAAACATAGGAACATCAGCTTATACAGGTCCTTTACAGATTATACTCAGAACAGATAGCAATGTTTTCTCCTACATCTATTACAATCAAACCACGATATTCACGATCAATCCGGGAGATACGCTTAGCTTTTTCCCTCCTGGTGGATACTTATTTGATGGATCGGTGTTCCGACCAGGAAACAATGTAGTAGTGGTTTGGCCCCACAGCTCACAAGCATTGACAGTTGATACTGCCACCTTCACGACTTTCTTCATAAACAACCAGTCGATTGGTTTAGATGACCCAACTGAAATTCCCGGTTTGAGCATTTATCCCAATCCTGCAAATGAATTTGCTCAAATATGGAGTCCAGAAATACGGCTTGAAAGCGTAAGAATTATAAACAGTTTAGGGCAAGAAATCAGAAATGAAAATGCGGGAAACACCTTCAAAATGATCCTTGGTTTAACTGATTTACCAGCTGGACTATATTTATTAGAAATTATAGGAAGCGGGATTCACCGATCGACCTTCCGATTAATGAAACAAGATTAGCTTTTCTGATTAGTAAAATAGATTAAACTTTTCCGCTTTGTACATAAAGCCGTAGCAATCCCACACAGAGATATGTTACGGCTTTATTTTATGGATGGGCTCTTGTTTAATTAACACCAAGTTGTGACATTTACATGGTTAGAAAAATTACTCACTTAAAAAAATCATCATGGTAAAAATCTTGCTTTCGTTCATTCTGCTCTTAATCAACTGCCACTATTCCTTCTGTCAAGTTGTAGAAAGTGAAAAAATAGATTGGGAGAATCTTCCAGCATTTACAGCGACTCATTTTACACTTAACACAGGTAAAATAAATTATGATTGTAAAGATTGCCGTTACGTAACCCTCACGTCTAACTCTGGCGTTTCTGGATATTTACTTATAGGACAAGCTTCGTTTTCAATCCCCAAAAAGAAAATTGAAGGAAAATCAACGGCGATCATGATTCGTCTAAACCCAAAAGACTCTCTTGATTTTCTTAAGATTGAAAATCCAACTAAAATAGAGGATAATGGATTTGTTGCCTTCTCGCTTCTTATACTCAATAACATTTTTAAAAGATGTTATCATTCAGGAATGGATGCCTTGATTCCCAATAAAGGGGAGTACACGGTAGATCTATTTAGTGATCAAGAAGGAGACTTACTGGTGGCTTTTGCAGATGATGAGATCCAATTATTTAATGTGTCAAAAAGAAAGAAAAAATAAATTTACATTCTCTATTTTTCATAAATATTAAATACTTTCTTTACAACTGTCACGAGTGTTGTTGCTAAAATGGCTCCTGTGAATGCCAACATAATATCTTTTTGAGCATCCCAAACATCGCCTTGTGTTCCGAGGTATGCATCTCCTTGTGCTTTGAAAAACACATCGGCCACCGCCCATTCTATTAATTCGTAAAGTCCGCTGATGGACAATGTAATTTCAATGGGCAGCACCCACGACACCCATTTTGGAAAACTTAGCCAGCGTAAAAACATTTCACGCATGGGATAAGCCAATAAAAATCCAAAACTAAAATGCACAATGCGATCATAATGATTTCTGGAAGAATGAAAATAATCTTGCAGCCAATACCCCAAAGGATTTTCGGCATACGTATATTTTGATCCATAAACATGCAAGCATAAATAAATGCAAAACAGCAAATAAGTCACATCGCTAAACTGATACTTTTTATAAGAGATCATTAAAAAAGGTAGAAATACAAATACAAGAACATTTTCCAATATCCAATTATTCAGATCGCTGGTACCAACCAAAGTACTGGCCCAGATTGCTAAAAAGATGAAGAGAAATCCTTGTAACCAATAATTCGATTTAAAGGGAGTTCGGGTTTTGGAGATGGCGATGGTGAAGGACATGGTTTAATTAAGAATTAAGAATTATGAATTCAGAATTGGGTCTCAATAACGAAGAAGTAATAGAACTAGAGCTTTTAAATAAAAATGTAATTAATAATTCAACGCATACAACATCAACTCTTCTTTTGTAGTCTCGTAAATAAATTTCTTTTCGAAGCTCAAACCCAATTTTTCGAGTAAACGAACAGAAGCCGTATTTGCTTCTAAGGTGATGCCCAGTATTCTTTTAACTTGGAACTCTGTTTTACAATAATCTAATACAGCACTTGCCGACTCATACCCATATCCTTTTCCTTCGTATTGAGGCAAAAAAGCGAAACCAATATCTGGACTATCGAAATCAGCACGCTTGATAAGGCCGCACATCCCAATGGGTACATTGGAATCTCTCAAGCCCACCCAATACAATCCAAAACCATTGTCGTCGTAACTTTTTAACGGGCCTTTTCTTAAATACGATTTAGCGTCATCCAAATTCTTCACACCACGATCGCCAATAAATTTCAACCAAGTAGGTGTATTCACCAACTCCATTATAAATGGTGAGTCAGAAACAGATAATTCGCGAATAATTAATCTTTCAGTAATGGTGATGACCATGCTACAAACTTAATAAATCAAAATGAACCCAGATTCTAAACGGCACTCAATAATTTTTGATAAAGAGGTAATGCGGTTTCATAAAGCGGCTTAAAACGATCCTCCAATACCAAGTCCTTAGCAACATAGGGTTGAAAACCGCTGCTGTTATGTACATTTTTATACCAATACTTTGCCCATACACCATCTTCAGGTCGAGCACCCATTTCCCAACTTAACATTTCAGTATAAAATGGAATGCCAATATTATCACATAATTTCCGTAATTCTTGTTCTGGATTTTTTAGGATGGTATTCGAGTCGATGACTAAAACATCGGCACCCATCTCCTGCAACAAAGTGAGCAAATGAACTTGCGCTTCAAATCCAATATCGATCATGCTCGGATTCTCAATTTCTTTAGCGAATGAAGGAATAACTTCAGCGGGATCTCTAGTCAATATCACATTGGATACCGAGCGCATAAATGTTGTATTGAGATTCAACAAATGATGTCCCATGTTTTTGAAAAACACAACTTCCTTTGGATGATTTCCCATCATCATTCGAATCACTTTCTCTCCATCCGTTTCCATGGAAGATAAAATTTCATCGGCACCAGGATGATACGTTTTAGCATCTGTATTTTTTAAATAATGTCCGTATAATGGCTCATCAAAAACGAGTGTGTCGGGACGTTGCGCAAAGGAATACATCAAGGCAGTGGAAATATTTCTAGGTCCCGACCACAAACAAATTCTTTTGCAATTTTCGATCGACATAAAATTATTTATCCTTTGCTTTCTTCACTTCTTCTTTCACAAGCTCTGCATACCAAGTACTTAATTGTGCGGTCATGCTACCTGGTTTTCCATCACCGATTATACGTCCATCAATTTTCACGACGGGAGTAAGTCCGCCAAAAGTGCCTGTAGCAAAGGCTTCATCAGCGCTGTACACATCGAATAAAGAAAAATCTTTTTGATGACAAACAACGCTATGCTTTTCACAAACACGAATTACATTCTCTCTCGTAATTCCATTCATGCAATATTTGCCTGTAGATGTCCATACTTCATTTCCTCGTACAATAAAAAAGTTGGTGGCGTTACACGTAGAGACAAAACCATTAATATCTAACATTAACGCTTCATCAGCTCCTGCTTCGAGTGCTTGAATGAGTGCTTGCACTTCATGAAGTTTGCTATGACAATTTAATCGAGGATCTAAATAGTCAGGTGAACCTCTTCGAATTGTACTGGTGAATAATGTTATTCCTTTTTGAGCAACTTCCGTTGAAGCAGTTTTATGCTCGGCGATAATAACAATATTGGGTCCGCTGATGGTAAGTCGAGGATCTTGCGATGGTGTTTTCTTAAAACCACGTGTAATCATAATTCGCACATGCACTTTATCGGTCATTTGATTTGCATCGAGCGTAAGTTGAATCTTTGCTTTCAAATCTGCCTTCGTCATTTTCAAATCGAGTCCGACACTTGCTGCTGCACTCCATAAACGATTTAAGTGTTGATCTAAAAAAACCAATACACCATCATACAATCTTACGGCTTCCCAAATTCCATCCCCGACTAAATAGCCACTATCGAACACCGAAATTTTAGCTTCTGCACG
>JANOPQ010000225.1:0-16019 GCA_031421935.1 Bacteroidota bacterium
TAATCAACATACCTGATATTTATGCTGAACGTTGAGCCATTTGTTCTTCAATTTCTTTAAAAATAGAAGCACTAGTTTTACATCATTTTTAAGATAGAAGTGGTGCGTTATTAATTTACAGATTGGGATAACAATTTTTTACTTAATCAAACTTAATAATCTCACAATCACACTCCGGCTTTTTGTAAATTGTATTAATAACATTTCCGATTGTGTCAAAATAATAAATTAAACCCGTAGGGGAATTATTCTGATATTCTTCCCCATATTCCAGGGTGCCGGAATTACTAAAATAATATTTGATTCCATTCATTACTGAATATAATGGAAAATATGTACTATCATATTTCTCTATACCACCGCTTTTAACACAATAACAATATACTTTTTTCTTGCAAGTATCTATCTTGACATCATTAAAATTGAAATAAGACTTAATATTCCCGTTGTCATGGAATTCAAACGCTTCCCCTGTTTGACATAAACCAGAATACTGCGAAATAGACCCTACCTTTCCATTTGGAAGATATTGAATTTGTATACCACTCCACTTCTCATTTTCCAAACTATTCACGGCTCTAAAAGCACCGGAATCCGAAATAAGAACTAATGAACGGCCAGCCTTACTTTTAGACTTATTAGTAAAAAAATTAACCGTATCAGAATGAAGATTCTGGCTTAGAATCACTTTACACTTCAAATTTAAAAGTAAAAAAATAATCAAAATAAATTTTACCTTATTACTGAAGCTCTTTTTCATTTGTGTAAAACATTTAATTCTTTGGAACGCCATCTGTCACCTCCACTCTACGATTTGATTCATAACAATCTGTTGAATTCTCTTGACAATTCCTTGAGGTTGATCCAAAGCCTTGCGATTTAATCCTACTTCCAGAGATACCACCCTCGATTAGTTTATTACGTACATTATTAGCACGGTCTAAGGAGAGGGGTATATTAATATTATCCCCACCCTCTGGGCTAGTATGACCATTAACTGACAAATTAAAATCGGGGTTGTCTCTCAAATATCGTTTATAACCTTCAACTAAAGGACCATTGTTTGTAATACCATCGACATCTGAATCATTTAACTTATAATTCAAAATTAACTTACCTGGGTAGTCGACTATAGTAGAATTAAGTCCAGGTTTATTGGCTGTACCTGGAACCCCTTCAAAATCTGTTCTCAATTGACTCAACCTATTGCCTTCTTTTTTATTTCGTGGTAATTCTGAGTATAAAACTCCTTCTTGGATATTTTCAGAATTATCAATAAAAATGTACTGCTTTTGTTCTGTAGTAAAATTCTCAGATCTTTGAGTACTAACGTTCCAATGACCATCTCTATTCTTAGTATTCTCTAAATTCCAAAGCTCTCTATCAGATTGATTATTATATTGAGCTTGGGTATAAACAACTCCATTTTCAAGAACTCTTTGACTTGTTGGCACATAGATATACGATTGTCCAATGTATTTATCATTGTCGTACCATCTAATAACTAATAACTCTTCAGCCCCATCCATATCAATTGAATTTATGACTTTGTTACCTGAAAACTGATATGGTGTGTACCATGGAAATTGTTTCGCCAATGGATCCACACTTAAAAATTTTCCTAATCTTGGATCATATATTCTAAAGCCATAATCCTGCTGGCTTCCTGTTCCTTTCACTTCATTATCGTTTTCTTTACCGTTAAAACCGAAACGGTAACTCTTCCCATCTATTGCAATATTAGCTGGATCTTCATTCATGTTTACCAAGGTCAATTCAACTGCTGTTGGATTAGTAACAGGATGGTATCCTGCGCCCTTTATCCAAACCCATCTTGTACTTCGTTCTCTTAACAAAGAACCAAAAGGATAGTAGTCTGAACTGTTTTCGAGTTGTGCTTCAAAATGATCAATAGCATTTCCTGTGTTATCGGGGATGGCTTTTCTTTCACCATTCACTACTGCTAAAACATTACCCAAATGATTGGACAATTGAAATTGCTTCAATGCAGGATCACCATTTTGCAATGGAATTCCGGCTGTTGTGACATACATATCTTCTTCATGTAAATCCATTCCAACAAGTGAACTTCCATAAAGATATCTTTCCTTTAATTTATAATCATGAGCACTTGATACAAATTGACCATTATACACAGCCAAAACATTGCCTTGGGGGTCACGTACGTAATCTGTAGTGGTCCATAATGTAGGAGTGCTTAAACTTCCGCTAGGCTTCACAATTTTTCTGATACGGTTGCCCTGTGCATCGTATGCAAATTCTAAATCGGGTTTGGTTGAACCATTGGTTCGAGTGATTTTATCAATTTTACCACTTACTGTCCAGGTAATGTTTTCAATCTTATTGTTCATCGTGATTTAAATTACCAAGTTCATTGTACCAGTAATTATAGCGCCTTTGCATTTCAATATCCTCTTCGAGTGAAAACGCATTATTTTTTCTTTTGGATTTTGTAACCGATTTCCTTTCGTGGTTTCGGATTTTCTTTTTTCTCCAGTAATTCGTCCAAATATTGAAAAACCAATTCAATATTCTTCCCGTAATTATGGAGCTTCTTTTTAATTTGTTCTATTTCTAAACGCAATTCCGTATGATTAGAAAGAGTTTCACGAAGCATGATAAATACATCTATTATCCGCATACTTACTTCAATTGCTCGTTTACTTTTCAATACATTTGATAGCATCATTACGCCATGTTCTGTAAAAGCATAAGGTAAGTATTTTAAATTTTCACCTCTTTTCAAGGTCGCATTTTGCGATCTTGAAGCTTCGGCTTCTTTCTGCGTTAATTCAAACATATAACGTTCAGGGAAGCGTTCTTTGTTTCGTTTAACTTGTTCTTTTAAGCGTCTTGTTTCTACACCGTAAAGCTCCGCTAAATCAGAATCTAACATTACTTTTTGATTTCTGATGAAATAAATTTTTTGCATTATTATTTCATCAGGCACTACGAAAGATGTATCTTTTTTCGTCATACTGTGGTTGGTTTGAAAGGGGGTATCAAAATACGTTTAGCACAAATTGGCGCCTAAATTTAATATTCTTTTTAATTAAATTAGCATATACAAAGAGTAAATCTAAAAAATGTTCTTTCTCTTGTGAAATCCTTTGACTTTTCTAGATTGAATCATCAAGATTTTGCTCTCCTTTGCCCAGAAGTAGAAACTTCGTTACCCGGAAGTAGACACTTCGTGACACTTCTGGGCAAATATGTGAGGCCACAATAATTAATAATGCTTAACCAAATTAAAAATGCCAAAAAGCAATGAGGCAGAAGAATTCTCCTGCCGCTCTACTTCTTAACCCAGCCCAGCCCAGCCCAGAAGTAGAAACTTCGTTACCCGGAAGTAGACACTTCGTGACACTTCCGGGCTAAGGAGGGCCCAGCCATAAAGTAGACACTTCGTGACACTTCCGGGCTTCGGAGGGCCCAGCCCAGAAGTAGAAACTGAGTTACACTTCTGGGCAAAAGTGTGAGGCCAATGAGAATTTAAGTTTAAAAGAAATCCCAATCCGAAGAAAAAATAAAAAGCCAAGAACTAAGCAAGTTCTTAAAACAAAAATGTCCTCCTTCGCCCAGAAGTAGAAACTTCGTTACACTTCCGGGTTTCGGAGGGCCAAGCCCAGAAGTGTGAGGCCTACACATATTAATTTTTTACTAAAATTCCCTTTTGAAATAAAAGCAAGAGGCCAAGATACTCTCTTGGCCTCTCTACTTCTGGGGTGGGCCCAGTAGGACTTGAACCTACGACCGACGGATTATGAGTCCGGCGCTCTAACCAACTGAGCTATAGGCCCGATTTAATAGCAATTAGTTGAAAGTCCTCTTGCTTATCAATTTTAAGAGGGACAAAAATAAAACTTAAGCCGATACAGACTTCAAAACACCCAATTCTTTTCCAACTTTTGTAAAAGCAGCGATGGCTTGATCGATATGGTGGCGTTCGTGTCCAGCTGAGATCTGAACTCGAATGCGCGCATTCCCCTTAGCCACAACGGGATAGAAGAATCCAACCACATATATTCCTTCTTCTAAGAGACGGGTTGCAAAATCTTGAGCCAACTTGGCATCGTATAACATAATAGGAACAATAGGGTGAGTACCGGGTTTGATATCGAAGCCGGCAGCCAAAATTTGAGTTCGGAAATAGTCGGTATTCTCCCATAATTTATCACGCAAAGCTGTACTTGAACTCAACATATTCAACACTTCGATGCTGGCACCCACAATACTTGGAGCTAACGAATTAGAAAATAAATAGGGACGAGAACGTTGGCGTAACATTTCTACAATTTCTTTTCTGCCCGAGGTGAATCCACCCATCGCACCGCCTAAAGCTTTTCCAAAAGTTCCGGTAATAATGTCGATACGTCCCATCACATTGCAATGCTCATGCGTGCCTCTGCCTGTTTTTCCCATAAATCCAGAGGCATGGCATTCGTCAATCATTACAAGTGCATTGTATTGATCGGCTAGGTCGCAAATTTTATCCAGTTGGGCGATGGTACCATCCATGCTAAATACTCCATCGGAAACAATCATGCGATGACGCAAATGTTGAGTTGCTTTTAATTGCTCCTCTAAATCCGACATATCGTTATGCTTATAACGATAACGTTGCGCTTTGCACAAACGCACTCCATCAATGATAGACGCATGATTTAATTCATCACTAATGATGGCATCTTGCTCATTGAGTAATGGTTCAAAAACTCCGCCGTTCGCATCGAATGCAGCAGCGTACAAGATGGTATCTTCTGTTCCTAAAAACTCAGAAACTTTACTTTCTAATTCTTTATGAATATCCTGTGTACCACAAATAAATCGAACACTACTCATTCCGAAACCATGCGTGTCGATAGCATTTTTAGCTGCGTCAAGCACTCGTTGATGGGACGATAATCCCAAATAATTATTCGCGCAAAAATTTATCACCTCTAAGTTATTGGCGGTAATATCGGCTCCTTGAGGTGTACTAATTACTCGTTCTTTTTTATAGAGACCATTCTCTTTAATTTCTTGAAGTTCTTTAGCAAGGATGGGTTGTAGGGTGGTATACATAAATGGTAATTTAGAGGGTAAAGGTACGATTAATAGTCAAATTAGGAACGATCAAATAGTTATTTCTACGACCTCGACATACAATTCTATATCGCAATTCCAATTAAGAGTATCTTTAAAATCGATTTGAATTATTATAAAAACACTTGTTTAGCAAGTCCAAATAAAATCTACATCCAATATGTAAAATATTCTTAGTAAACTTGCTTCTTCTTCCACATAAAAATTTGAATCATGAAACATCTACTCACCTTCCTTATTTGCATTATTATAACATCATGTACCAAAAAAGGCGATCCTGGAGAAACGGGTCCAGCAGGTTCCAATGGAACTAACGGAACCAATGGAAATGCAAATGTTACGGCGTATCATTTAACATTTACACCTCAAGACTGGACAACTCTAGGAGTAGCAGGTATAAACTCTTACAAAATCATAAAAATACCATTTGCTGAACTCGACAGCAATATGATTGAGAAAGGATCAATAAATGTTTACTCCTATGAAAACAACTATTATCAAATTTTACCTTTCGACTGGAGCTATTTTGGAAATACTACCATACATTTTAACTACCTATATTCTCTCGATACACTTTTGATTAGAGCTAACTATAGTAATTCTTCAGGATCTGCATTTCCACAAAATTTTTACTTTAAAACTGTTTTTATTAAAGGAAACTAAAAGAATAATTTTACAAGATATTTCACAAGAATGATATAAAGAAAAGTAATTCATATCTCTGATTGGCTTCAATGGAAAGGTTGATTACTCAAATCCGGAATCTCTTTACAAACTATACCTCTTTCCGGCTTTTAATTTTACCACATTCTTTAACTCCAATTGCAAAAGTGTGTTCGCTAACTTTGAAAATGGCAGCGCAGTGGCAGATGAGATTACATCAACACCACACTCCCCTTTTTCCTTGAGCACATCGACCACACGATTTTCATCTTCACTCAACTCAAAAAATAACTGAGTTTGTTTTATGACTTGTTCCTTCTTTTTTTCATCACTCCAACCCATCAACCAAATTAAATCTTGTGCGCAAGTTATGAGTGCAGCTTTTTGATCGCGAACATAGGCATTACACCCTTTGCTGAACTCATCATTCACTCTACCAGGGAAGGCAAATACTTCCCGATCGTATCCTTGCGCTAGATCAGCAGTGATAAGTGCGCCGCCTTTCTCACTTGCTTCAACAACAACTACAGCATCGCACATTCCAGCAACGATTCGATTTCGAGAAGGGAAATTCTCTCGATCGGGAGGTGTTTGACTCGGATACTCTGTTAAAATTCCACCCTGTGATAACATTTTTCCTGCGACGGTTCGATGCAGTTGTGGATAGATGCGATCCATGCCATGAGCCGTAACACCAATGGTAGGAATACCAAACTGAAGTGCGGCTTCGTGCGCGCAAATATCAATTCCATAAGCCAATCCACTCACCATCGTCACATCCAATCCTTGCAAATCCTCCACCAACTTTTTCGTTACCTCCTCACCGTTAGTAGTGGATGATCGAGTTCCTACAATAGCAACAAATCGACCTTGATTTAAATTGGCATTCCCTTTAAAATACAAAAGACAGGGCGCATCTGCACATTGCTGCAACCGATTTGGATACCCTTCATCCGTATAAAATAAAACTTGAAGTTTATGCTTTTTAACAAATGCTAACTCCTTTGCCGCCCTCTCCAAAACAGATTCATTGAATGCATTTTGAATCCGCTTTGGCCCTACACCGGGGATTTTTGCTAATAAAGCTTTCCGCTCTTTAAATACAGAAACAGCAGAACCACAATGACTATATAGGGCTCGAGCGATAACAGGACCTACGTTGGGTAATAAACTTAATGCAATACGATGTAATAACTCTTCTTCTGGTTCCATATTAAAATCACCGCCGGGATTGAATAAAATTCACCGATTGGGACGCTGCAAATATAGATATTATACCGACGCTACAAATGAAATTTTACAAACAGTTAAACACAAGTCTATGTAGGTCGGTATTATACAAGAAATCATTGGACTAAATTATTAATTCAATTGGTATTAATAAAAAAATGATGATCTTTTGGGCGAAATAAATTTGAAGCCTTCCAATGACCCAAAATAAACAGAATATCCTTTCAATAATCTTCATTCTTTTTTTCACAATTACATATGGACAAGAAGGTATTATCAAAGGAAAAATTCAAGCTGCTATCACCAATGAATCACTTCCATTTTCGAGTGTTGCCTTGAAAAATAGCGCAATAGGAACCATAGCCGATGCAAACGGCTATTTTGAATTGAAAGTTCAACCCGGAAAAGTAATTCTTGTTTTTAGCTTTTTAGGATACACACCCATTGAAAAAAGTGTAACCATTGAACCTCTCAAAACCATTGAACTTACCATTTTACTTTCCAAAAACGAAATCTCCAACACCTGGAAACCGGTTGTAATAACGGCAGGCCGACTCGAACAACGTCTTGAACAAACCGTAACATCGATGGAAATTTTACCTGCCAAGTTATTGGAATCACGAGTTGAAAATTCTTTAGAAACAGCCATCGAGCAAGTACCTGGGGTAACGGTAATTGATGGGCAAGCAAATATTCGAGGCGGCTCCGGCTTTAGCTATGGAGCAGGATCTAGAGTATTGGTGATGGTTGATGATCTGCCGATGTTAGCGGGCGATGCCAATGATGTAAAATGGAATTTTATTCCCATTGAACAAATGGAACAAGTAGAAGTTTTGAAAGGAGCTTCCTCTGCCTTGTTTGGCTCTTCTGCTTTGAACGGTGTGATTAATATGCGTACTGCCATGCCTGGAGAAAAACCTACTACTATTTTAACTTTATACACGGGAATATATGACACACCAAAAGACGCAGATAAAAAATGGTGGGGCAATGAAGCACAAATGACGAGTGGCGCACATATTGCACACCGACAAAAATTTAAAAATCTTTCTGTTGTATTAGGAGCACATGTTTATGAGGATGAAGGCTATCGTCAAGGTGAAACGGAAAAAAGAATTCGTGCCAATACTAATCTTCGTTATTCAATCGAAAAAATTAAAGGACTAACGGTAGGACTAGCCGCCAACGTTCAACAATCGAAAGGCGGAACTTTTTTAATTTGGAAAGATGATACCACTGGCGCCTACTTACCATTGGGAGGCATTGGATTACCCGGATCAACATTAAGCGAGTATACTTCCGATCGCATTACGATAGATCCTTATGTTATTTATAGTCCAGGAAAATGGGTGCATAAATTAAGAACTCGTTATTTTTATACAAAGAATGAAAATAATACGCAACAAGGTGCTGAATCGAATTTATATTATGCAGAATATTTATTACAACGTAGAATTAAAGATAACATTAATATTTCCGTTGGAACATCAGGCAGCAAGACCGAAGTGAATGGCGATTTATATGCCAAACAGAATGGACAAAACATGGCGATCTATACGCAAGGAGATGGAAATTTCGGAAAATTGAATGTGAGCATCGGGGGTAGAATTGAGCAAGGAAAAATTTCGGGAAAATCTTTTGATCCGCAATATCTCTTTCGAACGGGTATAAGTTATCAAGCCTGGAATGGTGGATTTATTCGCAGCTCCTATGGACAAGGATTTCGCTTTCCCTCCATCGCCGAAAAATTTATCCGCACACAAGTGGGAAGCATTGTAATTTATCCGAACGATTCGTTGGAAATTGAAAGAGGATGGTCGGCCGAAATTGGATTGAAGCAAGTCATTCAAGTAAAATCGTGGCGTGGATTGGCCGATGTAAGTTATTTCATCACTGAATTTAGTGATATGATGGAATTCACTTTTGGTCCATGGGGAAAGCCTGGTGTTGATCCGTTGTTTGGATTAGGATTTAAATCGGTGAACATCGGCAACGCACGCATCTCTGGCTTTGAAATTAACTTAGCGGGAGAAGGGAAAATAGGAAGTGTAAGTCAAACTATATTGGCTGGATATACTTGGATTGATCCCATTCAAACTGATTTTTTAGCATCGCGAGATACAGCGAGAAACTCATCCAAAGAGAACATATTAAAATACAGATTCAGAAACTTATTCAAATTTGATAGTGAAACCAGCTACAAAAAACTTAGTATTGGTATCAGTGGACGATATTATACTAACATTGAAAATATTGATGCTGCATTTGAAGGAACCATTCCCGGTGTAAAAACTTATCGTGAACAGCAACCTAAAGACAATTGGATTTTTGATGCACGCATAGGTTGGCAAATCATTAAAATTTTACGTTGCAATTTCATTGTCAAAAATGTGTTGAACGAAGAATTCATGACACGTCCCGCCGACTTACAAGCACCTAGAACTTATTCCATTTCGTTAAACATGAGAATAGGATAATAGCAAATGAAGTTAAAAGGATTTAAAATTATTGCAGCCTGGTTGCCGGTATCAGGAATGGCTCTATTTCCATTTATACTTTTAAAGCAAAAAGATTTTTCACTTTCGTCTACGTTGATTAACCATGAACGCATCCATCTGCAACAGCAACTAGAACTATTAATTCTTCCATTCTATATTTGGTATCTTTCAGAATACCTTTATTTTAGGATGAAGGGAAAGAATCATCATCAAGCATATCGTTCCATTTCCTTCGAAAAAGAAGCTTATCAATTTGAAAATGATATGAATTATTTGAAAATCAGAAAACGATGGACCTACTTTCGGACATCCTAATTTTCATCCAAAATGTTCATCCTTTTCGAATAAATCCCTACCACTTACAAATAGTTCTATATTTGTGCTTATGAACTCCACACCGGTCATTGTTGTAAAGAACTTAAAGAAAAGTTACGAAAAATTTGAAGCCGTAAAAGGGGTGAGTTTTGAAGTTTATGATAAAGAAATTTTTGGACTGTTAGGGCCAAACGGTGCTGGCAAGACCACCACATTAGAAATTATTGAAACATTACGCGAAAAAACTTCGGGTGAAGTTACAGTAGCTGGATTCAGTATTGATCAACATCCCAATGAAATTAAAAAAATAATTGGAGTGCAGTTGCAAGCAGCAGGTTATTATCCCAGTTTAACTTTAACTGAGCTCATTGAATTGTTTGCTGGTTTGTATAATGCAGAAGTTGATCCCATGGAAATGTTAAAGCAAGTGGGCCTTGAAGACAAATACAAAGCGAAATTCAAAGAGTTGAGTGGTGGACAAAAACAAAGATTTAGTATTGCAACGACTTTAATCAATCAACCTAAAATTGTTTTTTTAGATGAGCCAACCACGGGGTTAGATCCACAAGCCCGAAGAAATTTATGGGACTTGATTCGGAAAATTAGGGACAACGGAACTACGGTTGTAATTACTACTCATTATATGGATGAAGCCGAGCAATTATGTGATCGTGTTGCGGTGATGGAAGCCGGAAAAATAATTGCACTGGATGCACCCGATGCGCTCATCGATCAATTGGTGGCTACAGGATTTGAAAGAAAGAAGGAAGTGAAGAAAGCAAATTTGGAAGATGTGTTTATTCATTTGACAGGACATGAGTGGCGCGAAGGGTGAATGGGAGAATGGGAGAATGGGAGAGTGGGAGAATGGGAGAATGGGAAGCACCCTGAGCTTGTCGAGAGTAAGCTAGAAGCTAGAAGTTCACCCTGATGTCGGAACGAAGTGAAGTACATCAGGGCTAGAAGCCAGAAGCTCATGATAGCGTGAATAGAAATTATAGTCACAAAAACTAACTACGTACAAATAAATAAAAATTGAAAAATAATTATTCACAATACAGAGCCATGATGGCTATTGCTCGAGCGAGTTTTAGGTCTATCATGCGCAGTCCGTCGGCGGTGGTTTTTACGTTGTTATTTCCATTGATTTTTATTTTAGTATTTGGATTTATAAATGGCGGAGGTATTCGATTAGATGTAGCTTTAGCTGGAGAAAGTGATTTAAAAAATCCGGTTTTTGATAGTATTGCGAGTATGCAAGGAATTCATTTAGTTCCCGGATTAACGAAAGCAGAGATTGATCATAATTTACAGAAAGGAGATATTGATGCCATCATCAACATACAAAAAAGGTTAGCTGACAATACCGTTTCATATAACGTTGAAGTCACTACGAACATGGCATCGCGCGAGAAAGGAATCATTATTCGATCGATGCTAGAACATTTGGTAGACAAAGCAAATTTGCGAGCTGCTGCCATGGAAAAACCCATGGTCGTTTTAAGTTCGAAAGAAATTCAGGTTCGAGAATATAAAACGATTGATTTTATTTTACCTGGACAACTTGGATTTTCACTTCTTAGTTCTGGTGTTTTCGGAACAGCATTTGTGTTTTTTAATTTAAGACAAACTTTAGTGATAAAAAGATTTTTTGCGACACCAATTCGTAAACCTTTTATCGTCATGGGAGAAGCCATCAGTAGACTTGTATTTGCACTCTTGGGTGCTGCCTTTTTAATATTAGTTGGCTATTTTGCTTTTGGATTTACACTCATTCATGGATTTGCGACTTTCGCCACGATGCTGTTTTTGTCAGCCTTAGGACTTATTGTCTTTATGGGATTTGGCTTTGTGGTATCTGGAATTGCCAAAAGTGAGAGTACCATTCCGCCCTTAGCGAACATTGTCACCTTACCTCAATTTCTCTTATCGGGGACTTTTTTCGGGATCGAAAATTTTCCTGAATGGCTTCAACCCATCTGTAAAGTATTGCCTCTCACCTATTTAAATGATGCCATGCGACTTGTTGCCTTTGAAGGTGCTGGGTTAGGTGACATCCTAATTCCGCTTGCTGTTATTTCAGCTTGGGGTATTTTGATATATGCCTTGGCGGTTAAATTTTTCCGTTGGGAATAAATGACGGAATGACATTAACTTTGCACAGGCATTCTAATTGATAGTCTGAAAGTGTAAAACAAAAAGCAGGAACAATCGTTTCTACTAATAACAACAAAATTAAAAACTGAAAAAGCCATGATGGGGATTTATTTAATTTCGATTGCATTTATGATAATTGGTTGGCTAGTGAGTCGCCAATTGAAAAGCAAATTCGAAAAGTATTCACAAACACCAATTAGTTCGGGTTTAAGTGGACAACAAATTGCCGAGAAAATGTTACGTGATCACAATATTCACGATGTAAAAGTTATATCTGTTGAGGGAAGATTAACCGATCACTACAATCCACTCGACAGAACTGTAAATTTAAGTCACGATGTATACTATGGAAGAAACGCTGCTTCTGCTGCCGTTTCTGCACATGAATGTGGTCATGCCGTACAACATGCGCGTGCTTATAGCATGTTACAATTACGTTCTGCATTAGTACCTATGGTTAGTTTTGCTTCCAAATGGGTGCATTGGGTATTGCTTGCTGGAATTGTTTTAGTAAATACTTTCCCAAGTTTATTATTATTAGGAATCACACTTTTTGCAGCCACTACTGCATTCAGTTTTGTGACGCTACCAGTTGAATTTGATGCAAGCAAACGTGCTTTAGTTTGGTTAGAAAGTGCGAAAATTACTACATCACAGGAGCATGAGCAATCGAAAGATGCTTTGTGGTGGGCAGCCATGACCTATGTGGTTGCTGCATTAGCTGCGTTAGCAACGTTGATGTACTATGTAATGATTTATATGGGTCGAAGAGATTAATCATATCCAATAAAAATTTAAAAGGCGGAGAATCAGTTCTTCGCCTTTTTTTATTGTGAGAATTATCAATCCAACCCAAAATCATTATTTACTAATTTCGCTCCATGAGTCTACCACAACCAATTATCGATCGCATCAAGCTGCTTGAGGAGAAATACACAGCCATGGGGCAGGATTTAATTTCTTACCTAGATGGACTTTTGTATGCTGATGTATGTACCTACTGGGACTATATTCACATCGATACACTGTTGAGCCTTCAACAACCTCGCACTAAATTTCCAGATGAAGAAGTGTTTATTATGTATCATCAAGTGACGGAGTTATATTTTAAATTAGCACTACATGAGTTGCAACAAATCGTAGATAAAGGTCCGGATGCAACCTTTATGGCTGCCCGACTACAACGTGTGAATCGATATTTCGCAGTGCTCACGAGTTCGTTCGATATTATGGGCGATGGAATGGAACGCGAGCAGTTCCAAAAATTCAGAATGAGTTTATTGCCTGCTAGTGGATTTCAAAGTGCACAATATCGTACCATCGAAATTTATGCAACTGATTTTATTCGATTAGTAGATAAAGATGTTCGTGCATCATTTGAAGGGAAGAATTCCTCTCTAGAAGAAATGTTTGAACATATTTACTGGAAAGCAGGTGCTACTGAATTGTCGACTGGTAAAAAAACACTTACGCTTCGACAATTTGAAGAAAAATATTCGAAGCAACTCATTGAAACTGCACAACGATTACAAACAACAAACATGTGGGCTATTTTTAAATCTTTACCACAAGTTGATCAGGATCGAGAAGATTTACGAATTGCCATGAAGCAATTGGATGTGAATGTAAATATTAATTGGCCGTTGGTGCATTATCGTTCAGCAGCAAAATATTTACAAGCGAATCCAGCCGACATCGCTGCAACTGGTGGAACGAATTGGCAAAAATACCTGCCTCCCCGCTTTCAAAAAAGAATATTCTATCCAGAACTTTGGAGTCAAGATGAAAAAGACAACTGGGGAAAAGGTTGGGTGGACGAAGTGTTCGCGAAGTAAATTGCCGCGCCCAGAAGTCTGTCCGAAGGACTGTACTTCTGGGGCGAATTGGTAAATTGGTGTCCCGATAGCTATCGGGATGGTAAATGGCTGCGCTCAGTAGTTGGAACTTATTGGATTTTTGATGTTATCTAGGACTTTTTGCGTCTTCTTTATAATCTTCTCAACTCCTTATTGATTTTTTATTATTGATTATCAATATTATATGATTTAAATTGAATTCATAAATTGGTTTATGCTATAAACTACTTTATATTTGCATCATACAAAAAAAACATGAAAAAAATTATCTATTCACTCATCACGGCTCTACTTCTAGTAGGCACTTATCAAGAAGTTGCTGCGCAAGCAGACAAGAATGTTCCAACTGAAAAAACGCGTCGGTTCTTGTTGCGCTACCTAAGTTTCATGGATACATCAAGTACACCTGAATCTAGAGGGACTTTGTTAAAAGGAATTGAAACCGTTGCGAACTCTTCTCAGTCAGATTGGATTTCTCAGTACCACGCTTCGTTTCAAAATGCAGTGTTATCAATTGAGAAAAAAGATACTGCTGAGGCAAGTAAGATGTTGAACAAAGCAGAAGAATATATTAAAACGGCTAATTCCATTCAACCGAATGAATCAGAAATTGTTTTATTAAAAGCCATGATTTACGGAATGCGTATTGGCATGAATCCATCACTTGGTGCAACCTTAGGTCCGGATGTAATGAAAGGATATGCAGAAGCAAAAAAATTGAATGCAGAAAATCCTCGTGTGTATTTAGTACTCGGTGAATCGTATATGTATATGCCAGAAGAAGCAGGTGGTGGAATGAAAGTAGCAAAAACCAATTTAGAAATTGCTTTAAAGAAATATGAAAACGACAAACACGATGATCCAGCATGGCCAACTTGGGGAAAAGATCGTGCACTGAAATTACTAGCTGAAATTAACAGTAAAAAATAATTGTATTCATCCACTACAATCGCGAAGCCTCGCGACAACAATTAAAAAATCAATATCATGGAAAACGAAAAATCAATGATGAGCAACGAAGAAAGTTTGCGAATTATCCGTTCAATGATTGAATCTACTAAACAAGATTTACGAGATAACGGATCCTGGTTCTTACTGTGGGGATGGTTGGTATTTATCGCTTGCATTCTGCATTATGTTTTGATGGAAGTTGGATATGAAAAACCATACCTTGCTTGGATGCTGATGCCTGTAGGTGGAATAATTAGTTTTATAAAAGGTATTCGTGAGGAAAAATCACAAAAAGTAAAAACGCATCTAGATGAATTCATGAAACATGTGCTGGTTGCTTTTCTAGTTTCCCTATTTATTGTTCTTGGATTTATGTCGAAGCTCGGACTCAGTACCTACCCGCTTGTCATGATGGTTTACGGATTCTGGTTATACATTAGTGGGGGTGCCATTAATTTTCGCCCACTTCAGATTGGAGGTATCATTAACTGGATTTTAGCTGTCACAGCATTCTTTGTTGGATTTGAATTGCAATTATTGATTCTTGGTATAGCCGTATTGTTAGGATATATTATCCCTGGATATATTTTAAGAAACCGCTATAACAAAGCCTCTAAATTGAGTCCGCGTAACGTTAAGGAAAGTTATGTTTAACGATCTCGATCCTTTATTGCATCAACAGTTGCGCTTATCGGTAATGTCATTGCTGATGAATGTGAAGGAAGCGGACTTCACGTATATCCGTGAGAAAACAGGTGCAACAGCAGGGAACTTGAGTGTGCAGATTAACAAATTGGCAGAAGCAGAATATCTACAAGTAAAGAAAAGTTTCAAAGAAAATTATCCATTAACAACTTGTTCTGTTACTTCGAAAGGAAGAAAAGCATTTGAGGAGTATGTGGTTTCGTTACAAGAATATTTAAAGCCTACGAAGTGATTAATGCTTCAACATAATTTCTTTTTTAAACACTAGAGACACAAAAGAGCACTAGAGAGCACAAAAGAATTAAATCGGGTGTTTTCTAGTGTTCTTTATGTTTTGCCAAAATTCTCCAGTGTCCTCTAGTGCCTATAGTGTTAAAAATTGCGATTTCTTGTACTAAAAAATTATTATTTAATAGAATACTTTTCTTTGTATCGACGATACAACTCTTTTTGGTAATTATCCAAATCAATCATTCTCCCTTGAATAAAAGCCATCTCCACTTTATTTCCAGTCATGTCTAATGCATCACCCGATGAA
>JANOPQ010000226.1:0-3183 GCA_031421935.1 Bacteroidota bacterium
GTCGCATCGATTTTGTGAATGGAACTGCAGTTGCTTCTAAAGGAATTGTCTCTGGCGAAACATCATCTATACTTCAATTGCCGAACACTTTTTTTTATGCTTCGGCGAGAGAAAAGGACTTAAATATGATAAGTGGAACAAATGCTGGTAGAGTATTTAATGCAAATGGTGTAAAGTTGAATATAAGTACAGGATTAAAAGTTAAGGGTGGAGATGGCCAATCATTATTTATGGTGCCAAAACCGAGTGATTCTACTATAGCATATGTATTCCAGTTATTATATTCAAATCCTGCGCAATTTGCTGTTTATTATTCTACAATTGATTTGTATGGAAATGGAGGAGTTGGTAATATGTTACAATTAAATATTCCTTTATTGCAAGGAGATTTATCTAGTACCATGAATATAATCAGGCATGGTAATGGTCGCGATTGGTGGATTTATGTTAGAGAGTGTAATTCGCAATCACTAAATCCATCAAATTTATGGTTTCGTTTTTTATTAGATCCTACCGGAATTCATGGGCCCTATACACAAAATATTGGCCAATTGTCGTATTATAATAATGATCAATTAATTTTTAGTCCACAAGGAACAAAAGCCGTTTATTTAACACAACAGGGATTGTTTGATTTATTCGATGTAGATAGATGTACAGGTTTGTTTTCAAATCATCAGATTATTTTTCCAAAACTTATATTTAATTACCCTCCACTTTATTATACTCGTTTAGGAGAATTTTCATTGAATGGGAGATATTTTTATGCGACTGCAGGATACAATGGAGGCGTTTCTACTTCATATGTTTTACAATTTGATATGTTGGATACCAATATTGCCTTATCGCGAAAAATCATCCATACTTTTACTCCTCAAGTTCAAGGAGTTGATTTCTATCCTTGGGAGTTAAGAAGAGCGCCAGATAATAAAATTTATATCACCGGATTTTCATTTAATTATCCTTTTTCTGATACATGCTGTTTTCACCCTACTACTATGAATTTAAGCGTAATTAATTCACCGGATTCTGCTGGTTTAGCTTGCAATTTTACCCCTTTCAGCTTTTATTTAGATGGAAATCGAACACATCGATGTCTTCCTAATATGCCTAACTATAACATCGGTGTAGCCGTTGGTAGCGGATGTGATACTTTAGTAGCTACAGGATTAGGATATGAATTTATAGAGGAGAAAAACAGAATACATTGTTGGCCTAACCCTGCAAGTTCAAATGTAAATATTAGATGGAGTGGCATTGATAAAGTGAAACAAGTATCGCTAATTTCAAATGCTGGTAAAATAGTTTTAACGATGCCTTGGCAAAGCGAATTTGATGTGATGGAAATTCCGATACAATTTTTAACATCGGTTTTGTATGTGGTAGAATTGCAATTAACAAGTGGAGAAAAATTTAGGAAGAAGTTGATGGTGATGAATGAATAAAATAATAAAATTGTGAAATTATGAAATCAATACCTTCTACTCAGCCATTCGCTTCTCTCCCTTCGTCCATTTACGGCACAGGAGTGTTTTATGCGCGTGCGATTCTTAATTTAGAAGTGGATGATATAAATATTGGATTACGAATCATGAATGAAGAATTGAATATTCAAGAAAATACAACACCTCGTTGTTTCGACAATTTAGGCCGGCAAATTAGTTGTCCTGACAAGTTGGATCCGAATGTGATTAAAAAGAAAACAAAGTCGGGTGATTTTATTATTGTGAAATAATGAAAAACTTCCTTTTTAATTTTGTCCTTGCTTTGGCAATAAGTATCCCGTTGGATACTTATTGCCAAACTTGGATTTGGGGCGACTCCTGTCGCATCGATTTCGTAAATGGAACTGCCGTAGCTTCTAAAGGAATTGTCTCCGGTGAAACATCATCTGTACTTCAATTACCCAACACTTTTTTTTATGCTTCCGCAAGGGAAAAAGATTTAAATATGGTAAGTGGAACGTTTGCAGGTAGGATATTTAATGCTAACGGATCGAAACTGAACTTAACTACAGGTTTAAAAGTTGACGGAATTCAAAATACAATGCAAATTGTTCCTCTGCCCGGTGATTCCACCAAAGCGTTTGTTATTCAATTGTTATGGGGGCAAGGTGCTTTTCAATATGCTATTTATTATTCTAAAATTGATTTATACGCCAATGGAGGTACAGGTTCTATGTTGCAACTAAATGTTCCTTTATTGCAAGGAGATTTGTCAAATAGTTTGAATGTGATGAGGCACGGGAATGGTCGCGATTGGTGGATATATATTAAGGAGTGTAATGCAAATTCGCAAATACCCTCAAATTTATGGTATCGTTTTTTATTAGATCCAACTGGAATTCACGGCCCATATACTCAAAACATTGGTCAACTCACCTATTCAAACATTGACCAATTGGTATTTGATCCCCAAGGAACCAAGGCAGTTTACTTAACTGTAGGTGGTTTATTTGATTTATTCTCAATAGACCGTTGTACTGGATTGTTTTATAATCATCAGGTAATCGTACAAGAATTAATTGCTTCCCCTCCAGCAGGACCCCCAATTAGTTTTACCCGAATGGGTGAATTCTCAAGTAGTGGTCAATATTTTTATGCATCTGCTGGATATTCTAGCTCACCTTCTACTTCTTATATTTTACAATTTGATATGTTAGATACGAATATAAGATTGTCGCGTAAAATTATTCATACGTTTTCTTCACAGATAAATGGAATTTATTATTACCCCATGGAGTTAAAAAGATCTCCTGATAATAAAATTTATTTGGCTGGTTTTTCTCATTATTTTCCATTTAGTGATACTTGTTGTTTCGATACAACAACTATGTATCTGGGTGTAATCAATTCTCCCGACTCTTTTGGATCGGCTTGCAATTTTACCCCTTTTAGTTTTTATTTGGCAGGAAGCCGAACTCACAGATGTCTTCCTGACATGCCCAACTACAACATTGGTGTTGCAGTGGGAAGCGGGTGTGATACTTTAGTGGCTACCGGAATGGGTTATGAATTTATAGATGAGAAAAACAGAATGCAATGTTGGCCTAACCCGGCAAGTACAAATGTAAATGTGCGTTGGGGCGGGGTAGAGAAAATAAAAAATATTTCTTTAGTGTCAAATAAAGGAGCCATCATTTTTTCTAAACCTTGGGAAAGTGAAAATGATATATTTGCAATT
>JANOPQ010000227.1:0-15437 GCA_031421935.1 Bacteroidota bacterium
AAGAGGCTTAGTGTATATTTACGTCATAAACCCTATTGCTGATGGGTTGCTCTCCAGCAGAGCCCACTTCCTCTTTGGGTTTACTCAGTAAAAATAGTAAAATAATAGTCTGAAACTTGTTTTACAACATAGAAGGAGAGGGAGCTGTAAAATCAAATTAATATCAAGCGAACTTTTTTTTCTCTAGTACCTGTTGGCAGGCAGATGCGGAGCACTAAGGCTGCGCTATGCTAAATTTTCTCGCAAAGTCGCAAAGTCGCAAAGTTTTCGCGAGGAGTTGTGCACAAAATTTTCTCGCGAAGGTATGAAGTCGCAAAGTTTTCGCAGAGGAGTTGTTAGTTCAATTTGCTCATAAAAGGGCGAGAAGTAGACATGTAAATTCGCTTTCGACTAATTCTTTTTAACTCCCTCTCCCTTGGAGAGGGCTGGGGAGAGGCTAAATCTTAATTATGCATGCAATCTAATTTAACTCAATAAATAAATGTGAAGAAGGCAAAGCCTTGTCTACTCTTTATACACCATCTCAGAAACACCTTGCAGAAGCATGGGTTTAGTCGTTCCATTGTATTGGAGAATGAGCGGATGTGTAGCCGGAGAAATGATTCCGGTTTCTAATAGCTTTACGTAATTGAAAGAGATAGGCAACACAATGAATCGATATTGATGATGGTTTAGTTTATTGGATTCAATAAATTCAACCTTTTCCTTTTGTGGAAGATCTAGCATGTAACGTTCCTGAGGTTTCACTTTCGACTGCGCATAATAGTCGATGGCCACCATTTGTTTGAGGTGAACATGTTGACTGTAATTAAGCTCTACAAATTCAAATAGCATATCATAAATATCATACAACGTATGTTGATGAAAATCCCGATGTTTATTAAAATATTCACCGAGTCCGAGGAGAAAATCAAAGATGCTGTATTGATAAGAAATATATTTTAACGTCAACACGGCTCGCTTCTTATTCCAATAAATCTCGAGCGCTTCTTCCAGCAATGTGATTCTATAAAGCTCTTCTTTACTGAGATATTTACTTTGAATCATCTGATACGGCGGCATGGGATCAAAAACATAATCGTGTTGTTGATGTTTATTTCGAAGTGGTGTTCCTCGAAGAAATTTCAAGAAACCCAATTGCAATTCAGGTGGGTGCAATTTAAACACTTCTTCAATGCTCATCTTAATATCTGCCCATTCATCGAGTGGTAATCCAACGATGAGATCGAGGTGCATCTCAATTTTATTTTCGAGCTGTTTGATCACTCCACTCGTCTTATCAAAATTTTGCTTCCTGCTCACTTGCAGATTGGCTTTTTGATTCACCGTTTGAATTCCGATTTCAAATCGGAACAAATCTTTAGGGATGTACTTTTGAATAAAGGCAACGATATCGGGATGTACAATATCGGCAGTAATTTCAAATTGAAAAACATTTCCAGGGCGATGGTGATCGAGGATGAACTGAAAAATATCTATCGCAAAATCTTTCTTCACATTAAAAGTACGATCGAGGAACTTAATGGTTCTTCCTCGTTCCATTAAATACAACAAGTTTGATTTAATATCTTCAATAGGCAAATACCTTACTTTATTATCGAGGCTCGCCAAACAAAATTCGCATTTGTACGGGCAGCCTCTTGACGTTTCTACATAACATACTTTGTTATATAATTGGCTTGCCTCATCATTTTCATACGGATTGATTCCTCTATAATCCTCCAAATTAAATGTTAAATCCTTTGGAAACATTTTTACTTCACCTTCTGACTTATGTACGAGATTTGGTACTTGATCCATGTTAGGATAATGATCAAGGAATAATGAAAACGGAATTTCTCCTTCACCCACGATGATGTAATCTACCTCATCCTTTGCAATGAAATCATCGTACTCAAAACTTACTTCTGGTCCGCCTAATAAAATTTTTATATCCGGATTCAATTGCTTCAAGAGCCGAGCAACTGCTAACGTGGGAGTAATGTTCCAGATATAACAACTGAATGCGATGACATCATAGTCCTTGCATGCATTCGCAATATCGTCTGGTTTTTCCTTGATGGTAAACTCTTTCCAGTCGAGGCCTTCACGATGCTTATTTAAAGAATACAAAAGTCGTATCGCCAAATTCAGGTGAATATACTTTGCATTGAGAGTAGTAAGGAGGACTTTCATGAATGATTACTAAGCGACTCCATCCATAAAATGAATAAGAAGTATTGTTGAGTTCAGTTTGGTCAAAGGTACTTCAATAAACCCAAAAAAGTCATTAGACTTTTTTGCCCTACGGGCTGACGATTGGTTTTGAAGCAACAATTCAAATATTGCTGTAAAACGAAAGATAAGAATTGCTTCACAATCAATGTCAGGGTTAATCCCGACCCCTGCGGGTTCCGATCCCGACTAAAGCGTCGGGGCACAATTGTCATTTCTAATGACAATTGTGGGATAAAGAATGAAACGAAAGTAAAATCAAGGGGAAGAAAAGTCGAAAAGCAAGGATTAGGATAATCTATTCGCAAATTTCATCAAGAAAATAGCGCCCCCCTTTTCAGAAGAGCGCCGGGCATAACCTGCTAGGGTTGATTATCGAGTGATACCGTAGCTAAGCTCGGCGGTAAATTTTTGATCGATGGCACCAATACGTTGAGCTGCAGCTTGCGTTATTTTGATGATAGCTGCATTATTGTCGCCCGTGTCGGGTAAAGTGCCCACTACCTTTACAAACACAGAGTTATTATTCATTCGGTTAGTTACCTTAATGATAGAACCCACAGGAGCGGTACGATGCAATGCATAAAACTTATTCTGATTTAAATCTCCCTCTACCAACCATGTTGCTACTCCAATCTCCGTCACTTTTTCTACTTCTACTCCACTCTTTGGATCCTTTTCAATCACACTTGAACGAGAGGTGCCTGGATTATTATAGACCTTAGGAAGCTCTGTTGTATCGGTTGATTTGTTTTCAATCGTCTTTGTCGTTTCTAGAATCACTGGTGTTGTCACTATTTCCTTTGGCGTTTCTTTTACTTCTTCCTTAGGAGCAACGGCCGGCGATGATTTAACAACGATTTCTTTGGTTTCATTCTCATTGACCGTTTTCACTTCAGTAGCTGCTTTTACGATTTCCTGTTGTACTGGAATTACCGATTTAGAAAGTGTATTTACTTTTAATTTTTGTCCAACAGCCACTGCATTTGAATTCAATCCATTTATTTTTTTCACCTCATCAACAGACATCCCATACATTTTTGAAATCGCATAAAGTGTTTCACCTTTTTGAACGGTATGTGTTTGCTTTGAATTGCCCTCTTTAGATGGACTCGATGGAGCTGTTGGTTTTACTTTAGGTGATTCCTGTTGCTCCACTACACTCTTTGCTGGAGATTGAGATGGAATTGTAGTTGTAGTTGCAGTTGATGCTGAAACCGGAATATGAATCACTTCACCAATCTTCAAATTAACTGATTTGGGATTGGCGGCTTGTATTTCCGCAACAGGAACATGATACTGACGAGACAAACTCGAATACGTTTCCTTTGGACTTACTTTGTGCAACAAAAATTTCTTTCCATTGATCCAACGAGTCAACAAAGAATCGGGATTATTGGCTTGCACCTGTCCTCCCATCATGATCAATAACAATATTAAAATCCTCATCTTCACCTTGTTTAGACCTATCAGCTTTTCATTCATATATTTACACAAGTATACCATTAAGCCCTCAGCATGACTCCCTATTCTCATTTCTCTTTTCAACACTTTAATTAACACGATGAAAACATCTAACTATTTCATTCTCGCACTTATAACGTTACTCTTAGGATTCAACGTATATGAAGCATTAGGATCTGGTGAATCAACGAAACAATCTATTGTATATCAAATAGATATAAAGGAAGAAATTAGTCCTGGAATAGCCAGGCAAGTTTCCAAAGCATTACTTGAAGCTCAAGCCCAGCGTGCTGATCTGGTGATGGTAAGGATGAATACCTACGGCGGACTATTGGATGCTGCCGATAGTATTCGAACTTTATTTTTGAACAGTAAAATTCCGGTGATCGTCTTCATCGACAACAATGCAGCGTCGGCAGGAGCGCTGATCTCCATCGCATGTGAAAAAATTTATATGCGCAAAGGGGCGAGCATTGGAGCTGCCACTGTAGTAACTGAAAATGCCGAAGCATTGCCTGATAAATACCAAAGTTATATGCGCAGTATGATGCGATCTACTGCAGAAGCGCGTGGTCGTGATCCAAGAATTGCTGAAGCGATGGTGGATCCACGGATTGCTATTGAAGGAGTGAATGATTCGGGCAAGGTACTAACGCTAACCAGTACCGAAGCTTTGAAATTAAATTATTGTAACGGCATTGCTGAGAGTGAAGAAGAAGCATTGTCGTTAGCTGGAATTACGAATTACAAAACCATTTTATATACACCCACACTCGTTGATCGTGCGATAGGATGGTTAATGCATCCTGCCATTTCAGGCGTATTAATTTTATTAATGTTGGGTGGATTATATTTCGAATTACAACAACCTGGAATTGGATTTCCACTAATCATTGCGGTGTTAGCTGCGGTCATGTATTTTGCACCGCTTTATTTAGATGGGTTAGCCGCCAACTGGGAAATTTTAGTTTCAATCATTGGGATCTTACTCATCGCCGCGGAGATCTTTGTAATTCCTGGATTTGGCGTTGCAGGTATTTCTGGATTAGTACTTCTTCTCTTTGGATTGACCAGCAGTTTACTTCGAAATGACGGACTTGATTTTAGCGGTGTAAGTTCGCTAGCTTTCTCCTCATCCATTGCAACCGTACTTTTAGGTATGGCGGGAGCGTTAGTACTGTTTCTTTTCTCCAGTAAATTATTGGCAAGTAGTCCGGTGTTTAAGAAAATGGTTTTATCCACTGAACTATCGTCTGGCACGGGCTATTCTTCGGCTATTAATCTTCCGGAAATTGGCACTCGCGGAAAAACTTCGTCGCTACTTCGCCCATCCGGAAAAGTAATTATAAACGATCATATTTATACAGCCAGCTGTGAGAGTGGATTTGTGGAGATGGATGTTGAGGTGGAAGTAGTAAATATCCTTGGTGGGAATTTAATTGTTCGACCCGTGTAAACCATCAACCATCATCATTACTCTTTTGCGCGGATGAAATACAATCCTAAGAAAGTAATAAATCCATTGACCAATAAAAGTTCGTAGCCAAACTTAAATCCATTTAATAAGAGTGGAGCATTTTCGGCGAGTATCCACGACAAACAAGGAGCCAACAAGCAAACTACAGGAACTAATTTTTCCTTCAGTTTTGATTTCATCAATACACCAAAAGCAAATAATCCAAGGAGTGGTCCGTAGGTATAGCCTGCAAGTTTTAAGATGAGATCAATGATGGATCGATTATCGATCCAATGAAAGATTAAAACACAAAGTAAGAACACCAATGCAAAACTAAGATGAACTTTTCGGCGAATACTCACTCTTTCTTCCTCTGAAATATTCTTATTTCGTTGAATGCCGACAATGTCAATACAAAAACTGGATGTTAATGCTGTGATGGCTCCATCAGCAGATGGAAACAAAGCAGAGATCAATCCAATAATAAATACCAAGCCCATCACGGGAGGAAAATATTGCATCGCTAAAGTGGGGAATAAATCATCGCCTTTCAATCCAAGGTTGTAATGATTGCTATACAGGTACAATACTCCACCTAAAAACAAGAACAAGAAATTCACAAAAATTAAAATAATACTTAGCGTTACTACATTTTTTTGTGAATCCTTTAATGTACGCACCGAAATATTTTTTTGCATCATCTCCTGATCGAGTCCTGTCATCGTGAGCGCAATGAATGCTCCACCTAATAAGTGTTTGATATAATGCGCTGGAGAATTAATATCAGTGAACAAAAATTTATCATAATCCAATGCATCCATCTGCGCCCACGCTTGTGTAAAAGAAAGATCGAGATGCTGCAATACATAAATCACGCAGGCAATAAGTCCGCCCAACATAAAAGTAGTTTGCAAGGTATCGGTCCAAACAATGGTTTTCACGCCGCCTTTAAATGTATATGCTAAAATCAACAACAAAATAACTACAGAAGTTACAATGAAAGGAATCCCCATTTGATTCAATACTAATTCTTGCAAGACTCGCACAACGAGATAAAGTCGGGCAGTAGCTCCAACTGTTCTTGACACCAAGAAAAAAGTAGCGCCTGTTTTATAAGAAGTAGTACCAAAACGTTGTTCTAAATAATGATAAATAGAAGTGAGTTGCAACCGATAATAAAGTGGCAAAAGAATAAATGCGACACCCATATATCCAATAAAATATCCAAAAACCACCATCAGGTACGACATTCCGGAAGCGGCTACGGTACCGGGGACTGACACGAAAGTGACACCAGAAAGTGAAGTTCCAATCATACCAAACGCGACAATATACCAAGGGGACGACTTATTTCCGAGGAAAAATGCTTCATTCCCGGCCCCTCGAGAGGTGTACCAAGAAATCCATAAGAGTACTAGGAAATAGGCGGCTATGAGGAAGATAACGAGGGCTGGCGACATATTCTTTAAGTTCTTTGCAAAGTAAATTCGTTAAACGTTACATATTAAAGCCCAAATCAATTTTTTTGAACAAGTAGTATTCATAAATTTGTACAAAATAAGATCCCTTGCAAATTCCCTCTAAAATTCTCGATGAAGCCATTGATGCCTTTGCCCAGCTGCCTGGAATTGGACAAAAAAGTGCGCTGCGGATGGTATTGCACCTTTTAAAAACATCTCCCGAAAATGTAAATAATTTTGGAGAAGTGTTAATACGATTGCGCAAAGAATTACGTTATTGCCAAAACTGTTATAATATCACCGCTGAAAATTTATGTTCTATTTGTGTTGATCCTAATCGAGATGCACTCACCGTTTGTGTGGTAGAAGATATTCGTGATGTGATTGCCATTGAGAATACGTCTTCCTACAAAGGACATTACCATGTATTGGGTGGATTAATTTCGCCGATGGATGGAATTGGTCCTTCACAGCTAAACATTGAAAGTTTATGTGATAAAATTGGAAAAGGCGAAGTGGGTGAAGTAATTTCAGCATTAAGCACTACGATGGAAGGAGACACTACTTTGTTTTATTTATACAAAAAACTAAAACCATATTCTATAAAAATTAGCACGCTCGCTCGAGGCGTTGCCATTGGCGGTGCATTAGAATATGCCGATGAAGTTACCTTAGGAAGATCCATTATTAATCGTATTCCTTACGAAAATCATTTGGTGAAGTAACCTGCCTTTAATCGCCGATGAAGCTCAGTATAATAATTGTTAACTACAACGTAAGATATTTCTTGCAACAATGTTTGCAAAGTTTACAACCTGCCATACAAGGTTTGGAAGCGGAAATATTTGTAGTCGACAATCACTCGAGCGATGGAAGTGTAGACATGGTGGCCCAACTTTTTCCACAGGTAAAAATTATTGCGAACCTTGACAACGTTGGATTCTCAAAAGCAAATAACCAAGGAATTCGACAAGCTGTAGGAGAATACATTTTACTTTTAAATCCAGATACGGTTGTTGAAGAAGAAACGTTGAAGAAAGCATGTGCATTTATGGATGCGCATCCCGAAGCAGGAGGGCTAGGAGTACACATGATTGACGGCAAAGGAAACTTCTTACCTGAATCAAAGCGAGGACTTCCTACACCAGCCGTTGCCTTCTATAAAATTTTTGGATTCGCGACCCTCTTCCCTACTTCCAAAACATTTGGAAAATATCATTTAGGATATTTAGATAAAAACAAAACGAATGAAGTGGATGTATTGTCGGGCGCTTTTATGCTGATGCGTAAAGAGACACTTGACAAAACCGGTTTACTCGACGAAAATTTTTTCATGTATGGTGAAGACATTGATTTAAGCTACCGCATTACCAAGGCAGGTTATAAAAATTATTACTTCGCAGATACTCGTATCATTCATTACAAAGGAGAGAGCACAAAAAAGAGTAGCGTCAATTATGTTTTTGTTTTTTACAAAGCGATGGTCATCTTTGCTCGTAAACATTTTGCACCAGGTGGAGCTGCTTTATTTGCGTTTCTCATTAACATCGCGATTTGGTTGAGAGCAGGAATTTCCATTGCACATCGTTTTCTTTCACGAGTTTGGTTGCCTTTGTTAGATGGTTTATTCATTTATGGTGGAATGATCGCCATCAAAAATTATTGGTCTATCAATGCGCAAGTGGCTAAGTATCCACCCTTCTTTATGGAAGTGGTAGTGCCTATATACATTGGTGTATGGATTCTCAGCGCCTATCTCAATGGCGGGTACGACACTCCCATTCGCATTTCTCGCATGATACGCGGGATGTTAATGGGTACTGTTGTTATACTTGTCGGTTATGCTTTGCTCCCTGAAGATTTAAGATTCTCGAGAGCATTAATTTTATTTGGAACGGCTTGGGCGAGTTTATCCATTGCGGCTACGCGTTTACTTTTACACTTAAGTGGACTTAAGAAATATCGATTCTCTGACAGCATCAAAAAAAGACTGATCATTGTTGGAGATGCGGAAGAGAGTCAGCGGGTGATCTCGTTAATCATGCTCAGTGGTAGCAATACAAATTTTATTGGATATGTTGCAGAAAAAAGCAATTCAGAAAAAGAGCAGCCGATTCATTCGCATTACTTAGGGCATCCCGAAGAGTTAGTCGATTTAATTTCCATCTATGAAATCAATGAAATTATTTTCTGTGGAAAAAATCATTCATCGGCCGACATCATTGGGCAAATGCTACGTATTGGAAGAGATGAAATAGAAATAAAAATTGCACCGCCAGAAAGTTTATTCATCATAGGCAGCAATTCCATTCATGAGAAAGGAGATTTATATTTTGTAGATGTGCCTTCTATCAACAATCCAATTAATCGAAGAAACAAAAGAATTTTTGATATCGGGATGAGTTTAGGATTATTGATTTTATCTCCCATTTTATTTTTGATTGTCGAAAATAAATTATCCTTCTTCAAAAATATCTTCCGAGTTCTTTCCGGAAAAATTTCATGGGTAGGAAGAGATCCGCAAAAAGATAAAATATTCAAAGGATTAAAAATCGGTGTGCTTTCGCCGGCGATGTTAGCCAAGAAAAATACCGATGATGTTGCAACGAGAGAAAGATTGAATGCGCTTTACGCGAAAGATTTCAAGTTATATAATGATTTGAAGTTGGTGATGGGGAATGTTTTTTTACTCGGTCGACATTAGTACTTTCGAGTCAATTAAATTCACACTTCGGATCAACTCTTTTTTCTCGCTGAGGCTACGCTTTGCAAAATTTTCTCGCAAAGACGCAAAGGCGCTAAGGCTGCGCTTCACTCAATTTTCTAAATAAGGCGCAAAGACACAAGAAGATTTCATTCTCAAAAGAATCATAATAAATCATAACAGATCAGCGCAATCCGATAGCTATCGGATCTGCGCCTGCCTGCCGAAACTTTAGTGAAGGCAGGGCACAAAAAAACATTATTGATATTACAATTTATATGTTCAACTCTATTTCAACACTATAAATTTTTGTTGTGCTTGATATTTTCCATCATTCAACACCACTAAATAAACTCCAGGAGAAATATTCGGTAATGCAACTACTTGAGATTGTTCGGAGGCATTCACAAACTGAGCAAACAATTTTCTTCCGCTGAGATCATATAAACTCATTTCCGCTTTCCTTTTTTCAGATGAATTGAAATAGATGTTGAGTATTTGTCCGCTCGATACTGGATTTGGGAAGATGGAAAACAGAATCGGGTTTTGGTTCTCACCCACTCCAACTCCTGAAGTTATTGCAATTTCATTTACCGTAGTATTCGTTTGTATAGGTGGATTAAAATCAAAATAAATGTAGGCTGTGTTTTGAATTTGTGTGCCAATAGGAAGATTGTTTTTTCGTTTTACCCGGTATTGAACAAAACCATGACTTGCTGGTTCGTTGTTGACGCTATCGGGCAAGTTGATAAATGGAAAATTAAACATAATATTTCTACCTGTAATCTGCATCAGCGGCTCATGACTATAGGATAAAAGCTGAAATGAATTTTGATCGATATGTGGACTTAATGTATCTGCGATACGCACATGAATTGCAGGAACATTGCCTGTGTTCTGAAAACGGATAGTATAAGTTAAATCGTATCTTGAAATATCGATGTTATCAATTGGATTTACAGCTTTGTCATTGGGATCATAACTATTCACGACCTCGAAACAATGTGAATATGTATTGTTTAAAGGTTGGATGTCACCAGCTATCGGACTCACAATAACATTGAAACAAATCTGATCCCCCAATAATGACAAAGTGTCGATAGAAACTGCAAAACTAAAATCAGTATTGAAATTCAGAGTTCCAAAATCTAAAATTGAATACGTTAAAGTATCACCAGAAACATTAGGTACTAATGCTCCAGGAAGTGCATAAACAAAATTGGCTGGACCTTGCAATACCACAGTAACTGTTCCACTTATTCCGGTAGCACATTGGAACCCAAAAAAGCCAGACATATCTCCAGCAGAAATTGTAATGGAAACAAGCGCCCCAGGTCGAGGAACTCCGTCATCTAATTTCACATCGACAACACCTATATCATTATTATTCTTACAAAAAAGTGAAAAATCATTGTCTTTATAAAATTTAGTACTTGAAGTTAGTGTACTTGAATAATTAAAAGAATCTGGACAATTCACTGAATATGGAGTTGAAAGTGTATCCACAGAATAAATATAAGTGCCCGTATCAACTTTAAAAAAATACTCGCCAAAAGAATTGGTGATGGTTTGCTTAACCAAATTACCATTGCTGAAAATTCCAACTTTCACGTTGCTTACTACGGGCTCATTGAGTGATAAAACACAGTTGGAGTCCTCATCCAAATAAACTACACCCTTTATGTTCCAATTAACAGGGCAATCGAAAAGATTAATAAAATCACAAACAGGGAGAGTTGAAACACTAGGAGTTGAGCTTCCTATATTAACTCTATTCGGTAAACAATTAATATTTGTACTACCCCAATAAAGACTTCCAATTCGGGCAACAGGTGGAATACAATGAAGTCCAAAATTATTTGAAATGTTCATGTATGGCATGTTTGAAGGCAACCTTTGAATTGAAGTTAGCAGGTTATCTTGAGCACTAAGATGTGTTAAATTCCAATATAGGGGAGGAATCGTTGTCAAAAAATTGTTTTCACATTTCAAAGTAACAAGAGATTTAGGTAAAATAGGAAGTAATTGCAACTGATTATTACTACAGAATAATGTCTCCAATCCCTCATGCAAACTAGGTAACGAATCTAATAAATTATTATAGCAAACAAGCGATTTCAAAGTATTAGGTAATGAGGGTATAGAACTTAATGAATTCATAAAACATTGTAAACCGACCAATCCATTTGGCAAAGATGGAAGTGCTGAAAGGTTATTACTAGAACAATTAAGATAAGTCAAAGAATCAGGTAAGACTGGAACAGAAGAAATTGAATTAGCGAAAAAATACAAATTTATTAATCCACTCGGCAAAGAAGGTAAAACTGAAACATTATTACCGCTGAAATTCAATGTTGTCAATGATGAAGGTAAATTAGTTGGCAAAGCATTCAAATTATTATTCATCACACTTAAAAAAACTAAATTAGGAGGTAAATCGGGTAATGACGTTAAATAATTATCTTGGCAATGCAATTCCTTTAAAGATTCTGGTAATTTTGGAAATGAAAATAATTTATTAAATTCACAATGAAGAAATTCAAGACTATCGAAAAAAGAAATCCCAGTCAAGTTTAAAATATTCAGATTATTCACATAGAGACTCTTTACGCTAAGCAAATAACTACAAGTAGTATCCAATTGATTCCCATTCATGCAAATTGAAAAATTATTTGAATTTAACCAATTTGCAAAGTTGAGATCAGGAATGGTTACGAATTGTGCTTTAGCATCGTTGGTTGCTATACTTAATATAATAAAGATTGAAATCGTTCTAAAGAATTTAGTCATGATTTACTTACTACTAATTACTATTTTTTAACACTATTAATTTTTGCTGTCTTTGATGCTTTCCATCGTTCAACACCACCAAATAAACTCCTGGAAAAATGTTCGGCAAAGTTACTACTTGAGATTGTTGGGAGGCATTCACAAACTGAGCATACAATTTTCTTCCGCTGAGGTCGTAAACACTTAATTCCGCTTTCTTTTTTTCAGATGAATTGAAATAGATGTTGAGCATATGATCGCTCGTTAATGGATTTGGGAAGATGGAAAGCAGCATTGGGTTATGGTACTCTCCTACTCCAACTCCTGATGTTACTGAAATCACATTGGTAGTTATATTCGTTTGAATGGGCGGATTAGAATCGAAAAACACAAATGCTGTGTTCTGAATTACAGAACCAATTTGCAAGTTGTCAAACTTTCTAACACGGTATTGAACAAAACCCTTACTATTCTCATAATCGACAGAACTATCCGGCAAATTTATATTGTGATAATTAAAATGAATCACATTCAACTTTAGCTGAACTTGAACTGGATGACTGAAAGAAACTAATTCAAAAGTACGTCTGTCTAATTTAATATCTAATACGTCGTCGATATGCATATCCTGAACTAAGGCACCGCTTACATTTTGATAAGTTATTGTGTAAGTTAGCCAATGCTGAGAAGTATCAACAACTCCAATAGGACTTACCTCTTTAGTATTAGATGTAATTGAATCTAACACTTCAAAACAATGCCTGTAATAATTGTTATTTACAAAATTATCCCCGCCAATGGGTGTAACCAACACATTAAAACAAATTTGATCTCCAGCGAAGGCAAAAGAATCCGTTTGAAGTACAAAATTAAAAGCGGAAATAATATCAATATTCCCGAAATCAGAAACTGTATAAATTAACGTATCGCCATTTACAATTGGTATTAATGCACTTGCTGAGGGGCTAACAAAACTAACTGGCCCTTCCAAAATTACACTGACAGAACCAGCAACACCTACAGCACAATTCAAATTAAATCGTTGAGATAAATCGCCAGCAATTATTGAAACTTGAGCGTAGTCTCCAGGTCTAAAAATACCAGAATCTTTTTTTACAGTGCTAGTTCCTATATCAAATCCAGGTTTACAATTCAATGAAAAATCTTGGTTATCATAAAACAGATTTTGAACAGACATACTAGAAGTATATCGGCCAGTTGAAGGACAATTTACACGATAAGGTAAATTCAATGTATCCACCTCATAAACATAAATGCCCATTACGTCCGTACCGAATGAATATTCCCCAGCGCTGTTTGAATAAGTTTGCTGTTCCAAAATACCAGCTTTCAATAATTTTACTTTAACATTTCCATTTCTACCTTCCAAGCTATCCACTTGACAATTACTATTTGAATCTGCAAAAACTACACCTGCTATATTCGGGTAATATTGGCAATTGTTATTATTAAAAATATCACAAATCGGAATATTAACTATTGATGGAGTTGCAAGACCAACATCAAAAATATTTGGCATACAATTGATTCCTGTCCCACTCCAATTAAATTCATTACTTATTTTTCTAAAAGATGGTAAACAAAACAAATTTGAATTATTTGAAATATTCAAATTGATCATGGTGTCAGGTAAATAATTTATTGATACTAACTGATTATCTTGTACAAAAATATTCTTCATATTGCTTTGAAAATTGGGTAATACTGAAATTTGATTTCCATTACACGCCAAATAATTTAATGCAATGGGGATGGATGCTATTGATGTCAATTGATTTGAATGACAACTCAAATATTCTAATGAATTCGGCAATGTTGGTAAACTCAATAGTTGATTCTGATTACAAATTAAATCCGTCAAACTTGGAGGCACAGACGGCAACGCTTGCAATTGATTCTGCGAACAATTTAAATAAGTTAAGCTAGAAGGAAAACTTGGCAAAGTTGAAAGAAAATTATTTTCACAATTGATAGCTTCTAGTGAATTTGACCATGAAGTAATCGAATCAATTAAATTAAAGGAACAATCAAGACTTGTAATCGACAAAGGTAAATTAGAGAGAGAATCTATCAAATTTGAACTGAAATTCAAATACCCTAAAAGCGGAGGCAATAGAGGAAGATTTTCTAGCTGATTATTTGAACAAATTAAAGAATCTAAACTTTTGAAATATTGCACGCCGGTCAAATCCTTTATACTTGAATTGCTACAATTCATTCGGACAGCATTTAAAACTTGATTACAAGTGGTATCCAATAAATTTTCATACATACAATTAGCAAAACCATTACTCTTCAACCAAAGGACAAAATTTGAATCGGGAATCAATATAAAATCAGAAACTGCTCCCAACTGATTCAATGTAGTATTCGTTTTAACGGGAATATTGTAATCAAAATAAATGAACGCAGTATTTCGAATCTGTGCTCCTGGGCCCAAGTTTGATTTTCGTTTAATTTTATATTGAATGAATCCATGACTGTTAGGCTCATCATTTACACTATCTGGCAAGTTAATATTTCGAAAATAAAATTTAGTTCTTTTACCTTCGATTTGAATTTCAGGTTCATGACTATAAGCTAAAAGCTGGAACGAACTTTCATCTAAGTTTTGATCTAATGAATCTAGTATGTAAACTAACTGGGCGGGAGCAGTACCTGTATTTTGAAATCGTATTGTATAGGTAAGCCAATGATAAGATGCCGCCGTTATACCTTCTGGAAAAACTGCTTTATCATTCGGGTCATAACTATTCACGATGTTAAAACAATGAGAAAGATTGTTGTTCGAAAAATCAACGTCGCCCAATATTGAATCTACAAAAACTTCCAAACAAATAGATTGGTTTTGTGTGGCTGTTGTATCAACGTAAACATTGAATCCAAAAGCTGTTGTTTGATTTATCGATCCAAAATCAGGTATAGAATAGATAAGAGTATCACCGACTACCGTTGGAATCAAAGCATTTAAACTTGGCGATATGTAAGTAGCAGGTCCTTGAAGAACCACTTTTAAAAATCCACCAATCCCACTCACACAGCTTAAGCCTGGAAATAAATAACTTTCTCCAGCAATAATTCGAATTCTCGCAGTACCTCCCGGTCGAAAAATGCCCGAATCACGATAAACAGTTGTTGCAGACAAATCAAATCCTGGTTTACAACCAATTGAAAAATCTTTATTGACTTCAAGAGGATTCAACGAATCAATCATTACAATATAATTCGGTACTGCAGGACAATTAACAAGATAATTACTAGAAATTGTATCAGGAGCAATTTCAAAAGTTCCTGCATTAGTCCCAAAAGAATAATTTCCTAACTGATTAGTAAATGTTTGTTGAACCAA
>JANOPQ010000228.1:0-13151 GCA_031421935.1 Bacteroidota bacterium
TTGCCTCCCGATAGCTATCGGGATTGCAATATTTAGCGTAGATAGCAGAGCGCAGCAATTCGCCAATTCACCAACTTGCCTCCCGATAGCTATCGGGATTGCAATATTTAGCGAAGATAGCAGAGCGCAGCAATTCACCAATCCACCAACTTGCCTCCCGATAGCTATCGGGATTGCAATATTTAGCGTAGATAGCAGAGCGCAGCAATTCACCAATCCACCAACTTGCCAATTTGCAATTCAACTCCTACGTGCGCAAGTATCACTATGCTACTACTCACTTTGTAGCGATAGAAACGCCATGATGAACCAACAAGGAACCTTTCGTTATCTCTTCATCCATCTCCCATTTAAACCCATCTTTAGTGGCTAAGTGTAGGAGGAAGGTTTGAATATTCTTTGCGTACAAGTCGCTTGCGTTTAGAGGTAGGAGTGATGGGATATTCGATTCACCAATGATGGTGACTCCATGCTTTACCACGGTTGCATTCAATTCGCTTAACACGCAGTTTCCGCCTTGCTCAACGGCCATGTCAACGATGACAGATCCGTACTTCATGCTTTTAACCATGTCTTCTGTTACTAAGACAGGCGCTTTTCTTCCTGGGATGAGGGCGGTGGTGATGACTAAGTCTGCCGTGGCAACGTGTTTGGAAACGAGCTCTTGTTGTTTTTTTAAGAATTCATCCGATACTCCTTTCACGTATCCACCTTCAATTTTTATTGAGTCATCATCACTTACCATGATGAATTTCCCTCCTAATGATTCTACTTGTTCTTTTGTTTCTGGGCGGATATCCGTCACTTCCACAATAGAACCTAAACGTTTTGCGGTGGCGATGGCTTGGAGTCCAGCCACACCTGCTCCGAAGATGAGTACTTTGGAAGGCTTGATGGTTCCAGCCGCCGTCATCAACATCGGAAATATTTTTCCAAGGGCATTGGCACCCATGATTACACTTTTGTAGCCAGCTAAGTTGGCTTGTGAACTTAAAGCATCCATCTTCTGTGCTCTGGAGATACGCGGAATTGCATCTACCGAAAATGCAGAGATTCCTTGCTTTGCACAATTTTCAATAAGTTCAGGATTGGTTCCTGCCCACATGAAAGACATCAAAATAGCGCCCTTTTTCATTCCTGAAATTTCGGAAGCGGTAGGAGCATTTACTTTCAATACCACATCCGAATTGGAATAGATAGAAGCAGCGTCATTAACAAGTTGAACACCTTTTGCGATATATTGATCGTCAGGATAATATGACTTTAATCCAGCACCTTTTTCGAGTTGAATGGTAAAGCCTGATTCAATTAATTGTCCGCAAATATCTGGAGTGAGGGCTACTCGACACTCTCGATCTTTGGTTTCTAAGGGGATACCCAATAACATAGTAAAGAATTTCGTTTTAATCCGAATATAATTTCGTGGTGCAAAGGAATATAAAAAGAGGGAAATAAAGACTCAAAAAGCAAATACATCGAATGTTAATAATTAACAATTTAATTTTTTTTGTTCAGAGCAGAAAAATCACGACTTTTGTAGGACAGTTATGGCAAAATTTACCCCCGCATATTTAAAGAAATTAGAGGAAGTGTTGGAGCAATCGGGCTACGATGTTCGCTATGAAAAAGGAAATTTCAAATCTAACTTTTGTATTTTAGAGGATAAGAAAGTGGTGGTTATCAATAAGTTTTCAGTTTTAGAGAGTCGAATTCAATCATTGCTGGAGATCATTCAATCCTTAGTGGAAAGCAGAACTATTCAGGTGGACTTAAGAACCATCGGCCTCAAGAATAAAATTCAGGGGGAAGAACTCAATTTTGATAAAGAGTTTCCAGGTACACCCTTCGAAACTGTGGTTTCTGAAGATTCAGTTTCTACAGAGGAAGTAATTGCTGAGGATTCACTCGAAAACCCAACAAATCCTTAGTCTCTTGTTGAAGATCACCTTTTTAGGAACCGGTACATCACAGGGTGTTCCTGTAATTGCTTGTACTTGTGAGGTCTGTAAAAGCACTGATCCGCGTGATAATCGCTTGAGAACATCCATTTTGGTAGAAGATGAGCAAACTACCGTAGTCATCGATTCTGGTCCTGATTTTCGTCAACAAATGCTGAGAGCTGGAGTAAAGAAGCTCGATGGTTTACTCTTTACCCATGAACATAAGGATCATATTGCGGGAATGGATGATATCCGAGCCTTCAATTACATCAATCAAAAGCCGGTTGATATTTACGCCACGAAATCAGTCCAGGAAGCCATCAAAAGAGAGTTTCATTATGCATTTGATACGATTAAATATCCAGGTGTCCCCGAGCTGAATTTAATTACCATTATCGACGAACCTTTTCAAATTGGGACCATCACGTTCACGCCTATCCGAATAAAACATTATTTACTGGATATCTTTGGATTTCGCATTGGCGATTTTACTTACATCACCGACGCTAAAACAATTCCCGAAGAAGAATATTCTAAAATTTACGGATCGAAAGTTTTAGTTTTAAATGCCCTCCGCAAAGAACCGCATGTATCGCACTTTACCCTCGACGAAGCCATCCACATGATGCAGCATTTCGCTCCCGAACAGGGATATTTAATTCACCTAAGTCACCAAATGGGATTGCATGCAGAAGTTGAAGCAGGTCTGCCGAAAGGAATTAATGTGGCCTACGATGGACTTGTGGTGAAAAATTAATTGGTGCTACCAAACAAAATCATTGGTTTCGAATAACTATTGGATACGAATTACGAATCGATACGAATGTACGAATTACGAATCTATACGAATTCGCTTATTCGCTAATTTCGAGTTATTAAAATTCTAAAATTTAATTGAGATAACTTATAAATACTCCTTATCAATAAATTTTGAAGAAGTATTAAAGCTAAGTAGCATTACCGTATCAGGAAGTATTGCAACGAACTTACAAAAGATCTGGCGATTACCATAAAAGTATTTCTTTATCAAAAAGCTCGTCTTAGTATTTTTCGTAAACCATCTCCATTCAAAAAAATACTTAAAGAGAAATATTGAAATCGTAAATTAGCGTATTAGCGCATTCGTAATTCGTACATTCGTATAGATTCGTAGTTCGTAACCTTTCTATTCTTTCCCACTTATCATCCCACCTAACAATCCACCTAACCCTCGGGATTCTTCTCTTCCTCCGCCAACGCGTGAAGCGGCTACAATACGATCCGCCATACGTGAGAAAGGAACGCTTTGTAAGTATACTAATCCCGGACCTGTAATTAAAGCATAAAACAATCCTTCACCACCGAACAGTGAATTGCGAAATCCGCCAATGAATTTAATGTCGTATTGTACCGAAGGCTCAAAAGCTACCAAACAACCTGTATCGACACGGAGCGTTTCGCCGGGTGCTAATTGTCTTTTTAAGATGGTTCCTCCAGCGTGTATAAACGTATTTCCATCACCCGATAATTCCTGAAGGATGAATCCTTCACCACCAAAGAGTCCGGCGCCCATACGTTTTGTAAAAGCAATATTAATCTCAATGCCTTGTGCGGCACATAAGAAACCATCTTTCTGACAAAGAAATTTCCCACCAAAGTCTTTTGGATTGATGGTGATGATTTTGCCTGGATAAGGTGCTGCAAATGCCATCTTTCGCTTCTGATTTCCGTTATTTGTGAAAGTGGTGATAAAGAAGCTTTCACCGGTAATCATTCGCTTCAAACCTTTAAATATTCCACCACCCGTATGGGTTTGCATTTCAATATCATCTTCCATAAAAAGCATCGCACCCGCCTCTGCACGAACGGCTTCACCTGGATCCATTTCTACTTCTACTACTTGTATATCGTCGCCTATAATTTGATAATCGATGTCGTGAGCCATAATTATTTTTTAATTTAAAATACTAAGTGGATTATTCTAATCCTGATCTGAATTATTAGCATAAAAGTAAAAAATGATTTAACATCTAGTCGAAAGAGTCTCATAATTATTTTATGAGTATCTTAGAGGAATGATTAAAAACTTTCGGAATAAAATTCATTAGTTTTTGGTAATCTATTAACTTTGATGATTAAGTATAGTGGAATGTTAATTTTGTCTAATTTATAAATGTAATTAAAATGATTGTAAAAATTAAATCAATGAAATATCTTTATACACTTATTGCAATTGTATTTTATATGCCAGCGAATGCTCAAATTGCATGGACATCCGGTATAAATATTTCTACCAATACGTTTAGCAATGAGCGGCCTCAAATAGCATTAGACAGGGCTGGAAATCCGATGGTTATTTGGGGAAGAATGAGCGATGAGTCTGTGTTTTTTTCAAAGTGGAACGGAACCCTTTTTTCACCGCCAATAAAATTAAATCCTTCATGGCTTACCGTGGCTACAGCCGATTGGATGGGACCCGCTATTGCAGCGCATGGCGATACCGTTTATGTTGTTGTAAAACGTACTCCTGAAACTACCGACACGAATCGTCTATTTGTAATTTCATCTTTCAATGGTGGAAATAGTTTTAACGCTCCAGTAGAATTAGCATTTATTGGAGATAGCATTTCGAGATTGCCTACCATCACTACGGATGACATGGGAAATCCAATTGTCGCTTACATGAAATTCAATGCTTCCAGTTTAGATAGTCGATGGGTTGTAACTCGATCGAATGATTACGGACTCACGTTTACTTCGGATGTAAAAGTAAGCGGATGGGGAAATTCGACGGAAGTATGCGATTGTTGTCCGGGATCTGTTGCTTCATCGGGCAATGAAGCCATTATGATGTATCGAGATAACAACCTCAACACACGCGATATTTGGGCTAGCCATTCTAGCGACAACGCTAATACTTTTCCCAGTGGTTTCTCTGTGGATATCAACGGATGGTTTGTGGTGAGTTGTCCTTCGAGTGGTCCCGATGGTGAAATTATTGGAGACACACTTTATACCACTTTCATGAGTAGAGGAAGTGGAAGTTTTAGAACTTATTTAAATAAATCATCTATTAGCAGTGGATCACTTAGTACCGTCTCTACCCTCACAGGTCCCATTACTGGTTTAACATTACAAAACTTTCCTAAAATGGCGAAGGATGGAAATGCAATGGCTATCGTTTGGAGGCAAGTTGCGAGCGGACAAGCGTCACTTCCTTTACTTTATACCAACGATGTTAGCAACGGTTTTCCTGTAGCCTACGACACGGTTGATATTGACAATATCACTAACACTGATGTTGCCATAAAGAATGGAAATATTTATGTGGTTTGGCAAGATGATAATTCGGGAACAGTAAAATTCCGAAGTGGTAATTACACGCCTGGAACTACTGGAATTGAAGAACCATCAGCAGCCAATTTTTCTATCTATCCAAATCCATCCGAGGAATTTATTACTATTAATTCTAAAAACAACCATCCCTTTCAAGTGAATATTTTCAATTCGATTGGGGAGAAAGTTTATTCAAGTAATCAACAACAAAAATTGCGGTTACCCATAGAATCATGGATGAATGGACTTTATTTGATACAAATTAATACGGGAAATAATTTATTTGATTATAAATTCGTTAAACAATAAATTATTAAAATTCAATATAAAAGAATACTGCTTAATCACACGTTTAATCATTTCCACTTTGATTTCAGTAATAAATTCGTAACTTAGAGGGATGAAGAAAATCATTTTTATCATTTCATTTTTATTTATTGGCGCATTAAACTACACGGCTAACGGACAAAGTTTAAAGCAGGATACAGTATTTATGCCTGATCAATTTAGGCAATTCCAATTTCAATTGGATGAGCCTGTAAAATCCATCGATGAGTTGCGCTACGAACAAAGCGGAGAAAAGATAAAAGGATCTCTATCGCCCGATGGATTACGAGTGGTGATGGAAAACTACAAGAAAGGTCAGCGTGTGAAACTAAAAGTGGAGCATGCCGATGGTAAAGTGGAAGAAGTGAGCAAAAGCCCTTGTTTTATTCATGCGGTGAGCTACGAGCTGTGATTTTAGTTGTTAGTTGTTAGATATTGGATGTTAGATTTTGAAGTCGCTTTAATAAAATTGAAACATTCATAAATAATCTTAATCATCATAACAAATCTGTGCCTGCCTACCGTAGCTTAAGCATAGGTAGGTTCAATCAAACATTGATTCACGCGAAAAGCAAAAAAAAAGAGCAGAATTTTCATCCTGCCCTTTTCATAATATGCTACCCGCGAGTTCCCTCGGGCAGCGTTAAAAATGTTGGCTAAAGCTCTCGATGCCAACATTTTTTTACAAGCCCATAATTTGTTTGTCTTTGGGATATTTCACCTTAAACGCTAATCTCTTTTTAACGGTTTCGCCTGGGGCTAGTGTAAGCGTCCATTTAATTTCTCCGGTTTCGGAATTGTATTGTGCGCCGCTCATCTCTTCAATTTTCACTTCAATGTCTTTTTGATTACTCAAGGGAACTTGATCGTATAAGACCATCGTCACCGCTTCTTTTTTTCCATTTTTTACACTGATGTCGAAGGCCAATTTGCGCTCTTTATTTCCACCGAAGAATTTATTTCCACTTATATCTTTCAACTTTTCACGTTTCATTACGATGCGCTTGTCACGACCTAATGAGATTTCTAAAGTGTCGCTGGTTTCGGCAGGATTGATGAACGATTCGCCTACGAATGCACCATCAAAATAAACATTGGCACCACCTGGACTCAAACTCAACTCTTCCCAACCGGTAACCGATGCGGTCAAGAATGCATCACCATCCAATTTTGGAAGTCCAACATAATTGTACGTCGATTTTAAAGTGAACTTTTGAACTTCTACTTGATACTCTTGTCCATCAGAAGGAATAGAGTAAGCGCCTTGAATATCGAAACTAGTTGATAATTGATTTTCATTCATCATGACAGGGATGGTAGTCATTTCCTTGAGACTATTTGCATCATTGGCCGCTTCTCCTGAACTCATCATGGGCGCTTGCTCCAATCGTTGATTATCTTTACGAACTCCTTGAAGTTGATACATGGGAGCATAGAAATTTAAAAACCATGGACTCATTTGCGGACGATCGTTACCTATAGATGGATTTCCTGTACTCAATCCGATTTTTACTTGATTCCAATCTTCACCGGTACTTTGACTTACCTTGGCTTTGTACACCAATTCAGCAGGAGAATTTACATCTTTCACTTTGATATCGTAAAAAGGATACCATGAAACATTATTTGAAATGACATAGCTGAAGTCAAAATTGGAGTTGGTCTTTGCGTTTACATTCACCTTTACAATAATATTTCCGGTAGACTGTTGTTGCTTTTGTCGAATCACATTTAACTGTTGTTGCAACTTTTTAATTTGATCGTTCAACTTTTTCTCTTTTCCAACAGATGCCAATTGCTCTTCTTTCAATTCATTCATCTTCTTCAAAAAATATTCGAGAACGAGTTCTAATTCATCTACCACGACACCGTTCGTTGCACCACCAATGGATTTATTAGCTAAAAGTAAGTTTTGTGCTTCTGTCAACACTACGTTTCTGTTTTTTATTTGCTGCAAACGATTGTTTAGCGAATCGAGGTCACCTTCTAAATTGATAATCTCCTTCGATTTCTTTTGTTCCGTTAAATAGTTTTGTTGGAAGGAAACCGCTAAAATGGTGGCATCTCCTGTTCCTTTTAATATGATACTTTGTGGATTAATGTAAGGCGATAACCCATCTAAAACAATTTCCTGAAGTCCGGGACTAAGTGTGGCTTTGGCGGTCCGTGAAACCATCGCTCCAGATTGATAAATCTTTACTTCTTTCACTTCTGAATTTGAAATCCAAATGGGCTCTTGAGCTTTCGCGCTAAATGTGATAGCAAACAAGGTTACGAGCAATCGAAATGTATTCTTCATAGTTTTTGTATTTTAATTTTTCAGGGGCAGAGATGCGAACACATTTCAGATTCCATAAATCAAATGGAATTACTTTAGGTTCAGCTATCAAACACATCTGAAAAAAATAAATAAATTAGTAGTGCAAATTAAAGGAATTGATCAATTAGCCACTATTTTTGACACATGTTTTTAAAAAGTCTGACTCTCTTCAACTTCAAGAATTACGGTGAAGCCGAACTTACTTTTGCTGAGGGAGTTAACGCTTTCACAGGCAATAACGGAAGTGGGAAGACGAATATTTTAGACGCCATTCATTATTTATGCCTTTGCAAATCGTACTTTAATTCTAGTGATACGCATTCCATTCGGCATGGTGAGGCCTTTTTTTCACTGAAAGGCGTCTTTGAATTGAATGCAAAGGAAGAGGAAATTTTGGTGGTGGTGAAAAATGGTCAGAAGAAAACCATCAAGAGAAATCAAAAGGAGTATCCACGTTTAGGCGATCATATTGGTCTTTTGCCTGTGGTGATGGAAGCTCCTGTTGACCAAGAGCTGATCATTGGTGGGAGTGAAGAGCGTCGCAAGTTGATGGATAGCATCATTTGTCAATATGATCATGGCTATTTAGATGATCTCATCGCTTACAATCGAGTTTTGCAGCAAAGAAATGCTTTGCTGAAGCAAACGGCCAGAGGAGCGTATACCGATGCTTCCATGTGGCAAGTGTGGGACGAGCAGTTAGCAGGGTATGGACATAAGGTTCATGAAGCGAGAAAGGAATTTATAAAAAACTTTTTGCCTCTCTTTACGGATTCATATGCCTACTTGACACAAGAAAAGGAATTCGCCAATATTCAATATGTAAGTAGTTTGGAGAAGGAGCACATGGAAAATCTTCTCAGTAAATCATTGCAAAAAGATTTGGCATTGCAATACACTTCAACAGGCATTCATAAAGACGATTTGCAATTTACATTGAATGACCATCCCGTAAAAAGAATTGGCTCACAAGGTCAGCAGAAATCGGTGATTTTAGCATTGAAGCTAGCGCAATTTCACATCATTAAAGCTACCTGCGGACTAAAACCGATCTTGTTATTAGATGATATTTTCGACAAGTTGGATATTCAACGCATCACCCGTTTGATGGAATTAGTAAGCAAAGAAACCTTCGGGCAATTATTTATTACCGACACTCAAGAAGAACATGTAAAATCCGTGTTTGAAACGATTGGGGTTCCATTGACGGTGTTTCCCTGTCGCCGTTAGATGTTAGACTTTGGATTTTAGATTTCTTGACTAAGCCAGATCGCCAACTTCCATCTTCTATTTTCTATCATCCAACATTCAATCGCGAAGCTTCGATCCAAAATCTAAAATCTAAAATCTAAAATCTAAAATCCAACAACCAACAACTACTTCCCGCTTCTCTGTAATACTGTTTTTATCGTGTAAAATAGAATTTTAAAATCCAACGACAATGACATATTTTCGATGTAGATGATATCGTATTTCAAACGATGAATCATCTCCTCCACGTTTTCGGCATAGCCATACTTCACTTGTCCCCAACTGGTGATGCCTGGACGTACTTTGTGTAGGTGACGGTAATGAGGCGCACGCTGCATAATTTGGTCGATGAAGAATTGTCGCTCGGGACGTGGTCCAACGAGAGACATATCGCCGATGAGGACATTGTAAAACTGAGGGATTTCATCGAGACGAATACCACGCATAAACTTTCCAAATGGGGTGATGCGATTGTCGTTATCGCTGGATAACATCGGCGTTCCTTTTTCGGCACCCACAAACATCGAACGAAACTTGTAAATGGTAAATGGATTTCCATGCAATCCAATGCGCTCTTGAATGAAGAAGATGGGTCCGCGCGAGGAAACTTTGATGATAATAGCAGTGAGCACATACGCAGGACTCAATAACATCAAGAAGAAAAGAGAAACTAGAATATCTAAAATTCGTTTCATCGACTGCTGCCAAACAGGCATCAAAGAGGGATTGATAATGATCAGTGGCGATCCGAAAATGGAAGTCATCTTTACAGTACCAGCAAGGATGTCGTACATGTCGGGAATGATTTTGATGATGACATCTTTATCCTCTAATTCGTTGATGATTCTTCCGATAAAATCATGCTCGGATGATTCGATGGCAATGATGACTTCCTCAATTTTATTGGCATCGATTATTTGAGTAAGATCTTCAATGCCTCCAAGATGTGGGAGTTGGTCGCCGAAGTACTTTCCATTGTTATGATCAACATGAATAAAGCCGATGAATTTATACCCTAAACTTAGCTTTTCTCCTTCATATTCTTTGAACAAATTTACAGCGCGCTCGCTACTTCCAATAATGAGGGTGGGAAAACCAATTTCTCGTTTCTTGATTTTTCGCGCCGTATGGGTGGTGATGAAAAATCGAACCATGGAAGTAATTCCAAACTGAAGAGAAAAGAGAACAAAAAAGATGTTGTAATAACTTTTATACGATACGATCACATCATCTAACAAGAGAGAAAAAAAGATGAGCAAGACACCAATTAATGAAACATACAACGTTTGACCAAATTCTTTTAGCCTTGATTTTCTATAAATATCATTATAGGTTCCTACTAAAGCATAAATCCCTACCCAAGCAATGGGCAAAACCGTAATTCCTAAATAAAAATTTTTATCGGGTTGAAAAGGTAAATGGGCTCCATACAATGCCGATTCAATTCCAATTTTTCGATAATAATAAAACAGTGCCCAAGCAAACATAGCCGACAATAAATCGGCAATGACATACTTTATAATTTGCCTAGGCTTATTCATTAATTAGAAATCAACTTCAAATTATCGAGATAGACAGTACCTTCTGTTAAAGTGGAAGGCAGGGCAACTCGGAAATATACTTTGAATTTAAATGCATCGAAATTAAAATTTACATACGGACCAAGTCGGATATATATTTTATTCCAATCCGATTTCGCATTTAGCTGAATAATAGGAATTCGTTTTTCGCCATTATTCGTCACTCCAATTAATCCCATAATAAATGGCTGCGAACATTTATAATCCATTTCTAGATAAACATCTCTTCCTACAGGTAAAATATATCCATCGCCAATGGATCTGCATTCAATAAAATTTAAGGCAGTCGTTACTTGCATTTTCAAACTTCTTTTTCCTTCAAACACCTCTACGGAGTCGGGAAATATTTCACCTAAGCTAAAACCTGTGGTGTCTAAACTAATTCCGCCACCACTGGTATCTTTTTCAAAATCTTCGTTCCAGATGTATTGAATTGCTGGAAAATAAGTTACCGAAAAAGTATCTACCACCGTCACTTTACCGGGGAGGAGATCCAATTCTATTTCTTGAAATTTGTAGAGATTGTAAAATTCGCTGGTCGATGCAATGCCGTTCGCCTTGATGCCGGCTCCAAAAGTGATTTTATGTTTTCCTTCTAAAAGGATGGGAATTCGTGCTGGCAATTCAAAAGTACCAATGTAGGCTCCTCCAGCATACACCCAAACATCGGTGATTTTACTGGATGCCGTTCCTTGCGTTGTATAATTGGAAGTGGTGGTAATACCTTGCACTTCAATATAAGCTGGAACGGATTCGTCGGGGTTTATTAAATTACAACTCGACCATCCGCCAGCAATACCAATAAACAGAAGGTTGAGCAATATGCTTTTTAATCGAATCATAGGACTAACGTTTTAGAAATACCAATTACAAAACCATGGAAGGCAACATTTTTAGTTTATCAGCAATCTGATGCGCAATGTTTAACGCAGCAAAGCCATCTTCAATATCAACTAAAGGTAATTTATCCTCGTTAATCGCATTCGCAAACGAAAGCAGCTCTTCCTGAATGGCATTACTTTCATCCACCTTAGGGTTCTCAAAGTAGATTTGCTTAGTAGGCTTGCCTTCCCCTAGCTCTAACAAAACGGCCAATGGATCGGGATCGCCTTCTACTTCCTTGAGTCGAACTACTTCGGTAGAACGCTTGAAAAAATCGACAGAGATATAAGCATCGCGCTGGAAGAAACGACTCTTGCGCATATTTTTAAGAGAGATCCGACTCGCCGTAAGATTCGCGACACAGCCATTATCAAATTCAATGCGCGCATTGGCAATATCGGGCGTATCACTCACCACAGCTACTCCTGAAGTACTAATTTTCTTTACCGTTGATTTCACCACCGACAAAACAATATCAATATCGTGAATCATCAAATCTAACACGACAGAAACATCGGTCCCACGAGGATTAAACTGAGCTAAACGATGCGTCTCAATAAACAAAGGTTGATTCAAATAGGGGAGTGCGGCTTTAAAAGCGGGATTGAAGCGCTCAACGTGTCCCACCTGCACTTTCATCGATGCCTCTTTTGCTAACAAGATAAGATCCTTTGCTTCCTGCATCGTATTCGCCAAGGGCTTTTCGATAAACACATGTTTAGAAGCACGCAAGGCCTTACTCGCACATTCGAAATGGTAGAGGGTGGGCGTAACGACATCCACAACATCTACCGCATGGATCAATTCGTCCATGGAGGCATACGATTTCGCGCCTAATTCAGCTTCCACTTTGGCAGCCGTTTCCGGATTCTGATCATAAAAACCCACCAGTTGATAGACCTGTGGTAAACTTTGAATTTGCTTAATGTGGATCTTTCCTAGATGCCCTGCACCTAAAACACCTATCTTCAACATGCTGGAAATTTTCTGCAAAATTATTCCTTTTTATCGAGTGAACTGTTGAAAAACAGAGAGGAATTTATTGTTCATGTAAAATAAATGCTGCTTAACCTTATTATTTTTGCTGCAGATGGGACAAGATACGTTTAGACACCAAGGCTTGAGAAGGCAATTGGTTTTACAGTTGAAGGAGAAAGGAATTAACAATGAGTTAGTTATAGAAAGCATTGGAAAAATTCCGAGGCATTTATTCATGGATAATGCCTTTTTAGAATTCGCTTATCAAGACAAAGCTTTTCCCATTGCTTGTGGACAAACTATTTCACAACCGTACACTGTTGCCTATCAAACGCAGCTTTTGGATCCTAAAAAAGGGGAGAAAGTGCTGGAAATTGGAACCGGGAGTGGTTATCAAACGGCAGTTTTAGCCGAGACCGGCGCCAAGGTTTTCTCAATTGAGCGCCATAAACCGCTTCATGAGAACACACGAAAGTTGCTGGATTCACTAAATTATAATTCCGTGAAAACCTTTTATGGAGATGGGTTTAAAGGATTACCAGCCTTTGCTCCTTTTGA
>JANOPQ010000229.1:0-3612 GCA_031421935.1 Bacteroidota bacterium
GGTTTGTTCCGATGAATTTTCTGAAGTGACAGGACCTTTACTTATGGTTTCAAGCACATCGCCTTTCGTAATGCGACCATCCTTCCCTGTTGGGTTAACTTGTTTTGCGGCGATGGAATTTTCGTCCATCAATTTTTTTGCAGCAACGCTAGGATGACCGGCTGCGTAACTTTCGTTCTCGGATTTTTTTGCTACTGGTGCTGGCGCTGCTTTTTCAGAAACAGATTTTTCGGGAGCAGCTTTTTCTGATGCCCCTTTTTCAGGAGCGGCCTTCTCCACTTCCACTTTTTTCTCAGGTGCGACAGCGTTAGTATCGATGGTGGCAACTACCGATCCAACAGCAACCGTCTCTCCTGCTTGTACTAATATTTTTAAAATACCACTTGCTTCAGCAACCAAGCTGAGTGTTGCTTTATCAGAATCTATTTCAGCTACTTCTTCATCACGCTCCACATAATCACCATCGGCTTTCAACCATTTAGCAATTTGCACTTCTGTAATAGATTCTCCAGGAGAGGGCACTTTTAATTCAACTGCCATAATATTTTAAATTGAGAATAAATAATAAAATTAATTAGTAGGAACGAGTTGCGAAGAAAACACTTCGTCAAGAATTGCCTTTTGTTCCTTATCGTGTTGTTTATGCGAACCTGTTGCAGGACTTGCGCTTTCTTCGCGTCCTATGTAACGCAAATTATGTTGACGCATTACTCGTAAAATATACGACCATGCTCCACTATTTTCTGGTTCTTCTTGCACCCATAAATACGAAGTAGCTTGAGCATATTTCTTTAAAATTGCCTCTACTTGTTTTTTAGGGAAAGGATATAATTGTTCCAGACGAACGATGGCAAGGTCGGTATTCTTATCTTTCTCCTTTCGATCTAGTAAATCATAATACACTTTTCCAGTACAGAATGCAATTCGATTTATTTTCTTCGGATCAGCGGTAACATCATCCATCACTTCTACAAATCCATTTTTGGTGAAATCATCGATAGAAGAAACGCAACGAGGATGACGCAATAAACTTTTGGGGGTGAACACAATTAATGGTTTTCTAAATTCACGTTTTAATTGTCGACGCAACGCATGAAAGAAATTTGCTGGGGTTGTGCAATTCGTTACTTGCATATTATACTCTGCACATAAACTTAAGAAACGCTCCATGCGACCGCTGCTATGCTCTGCTCCTTGCCCTTCGTAACCATGAGGTAATAACATCACAATACCATTCATGCGCTTCCATTTATCTTCGGAGCTACTGAGATATTGATCAATAATAATTTGAGCACCGTTTCCAAAATCGCCAAATTGTGCTTCCCAAACGACGAGTGAATTTGGAGCCGTGAAGCTGTATCCATAATCAAATCCCAACACACCGTATTCACTCAACAATGAATTATAAATGGTAAATTTTGCTTGTTGCTCGCTCAAATTGCTCAGCGGCACATACACCTCTTCCTTATCTTCCAAACGTATAACGGCATGCCTATGCGAAAATGTTCCTCGCTCCACATCTTGCCCGCTGATACGCACAGGATGACCTTCTTCCAACAACGTGGCATAAGCCATAAGTTCACCCATGGCCCAATCTAAACGACCGCCTTCTTCCAACATTTTCTTTCGATCGTCGAAGAGTCGAACAATTTTATTAAAGAATACTTTGTCGCTTGGTAATGTAGAAATTTGTTGAGCGAGTGTGACAAAATTTTTCTTGGCGATGGAAGTATTGGGTGAAGATTCAAAATCCTTAGGAGTTGAAAATCGAAGTCCTTTCCAGTTTCCTTCCTTGAAATCATCCAACTTAGTTTTCTTTTGAAGCTTTGATAAATCCAAACTTCGTTGCAACAATTCCTTAAACTGCTTCTCCATCGACTTCGCCAAATTTGCTTCCACGATTCCTTGCGAAAGTAATTTCTGATTATACACTTCGCGTGGATTCGGATGGTTGGCAATTGCTTTATACAATAGCGGCTGTGTGAAGCGAGGTTCATCGCCTTCATTATGTCCGTACTTACGATAGCATAACATATCAATAAAAACATCGCGATGAAAACGCTGACGGTATTCCATGGCTAAGCGAATAGTATACACCAATGCTTCTACATCATCGCCATTCACATGAAAGACGGGCGACAAAGTTACTTTACCTACATCTGTGCAATAGGTGGAAGAACGTGCATCAATATAATTCGTGGTAAATCCAACTTGATTATTAATTACCAAATGAATAGTTCCTCCTGTCGCGTATCCTTTCAACAACGACATTTGAATTACTTCATATACGATACCTTGCGCAGCTACGGCTGCATCACCATGAATAAGGATAGGTGCAATTTGATCGAAGTTTCCACCGGGTGTATTTTCAATTTTCGCTCTTACAATTCCTTGCACGATGGGATCTACTGCTTCAAGGTGAGATGGATTGGGCGTTAACCCGAGATGTACTTTTTTATTATTAGATGTAATCACATCACTGGAAAAACCAAGATGATACTTAACATCACCATCAAAGGCATTTTCATCAAATTCTTTTCCTTCAAATTCTGAAAAAATATCTTCGTAGCTCTTTCCCAAAATATTCGCAAGAACATTGAGTCGACCACGATGAGCCATACCAATTACAAATTCTTTGATTCCAAGTTCTGCACCAGAATCAATAACGGCATCTAAGGCGGGAATTAACGTTTCGGCACCTTCCAGCGAAAATCTTTTTTGACCAGTGAACTTCGTGTGAATGAAATTCTCAAATGCTACCGCTTCATTCAACTTCTCGAGCATTCTTTTTTTCTCGCGGATACTAAACGGATAACTATTCTTTGAGCTTTCCATTTTTTGCTCTATCCATTTCTTTACTTCCTCATTGCGGATGTACTTGTATTCGGCACCCACACTTTGGCAATAGGTTTCATCCAAGTGATGAATGATAGCCTTTAATTTTGCAGGACCAATTCCGATGAGTTGACCTGCTTGAAAAACGGTATCCAAATCGGACGTATTTAATCCAAAATTCTCGATGGATAAATCGGGAGTATATTTTCGCCTTTCACGAACAGGATTCGTCTTTGTAAAAAGATGTCCTTGAGCGCGATATCCGTTATTTATGAGGTTGATGACTTTAAATTCCTTGTCGACCTGCTCCGGGATAGCGCCACTAGCACCTCCATTCTCTCCATATTGCAGCCTTGCGAACTCAAATTCGGAAAAAAACTGTTGCCAACTTACATCCACACTCGATGGATTATCAAGGAATTGCCTATACAGACCTTCCATTGCCGCCGGACTCATATTACCAATATAACTATGCTGATCCATTTATTATTTGCCTTAAAACAGGCGCTTATTTACCAAGGACAAAGATACCATTTTCGAATGCCTTGATGGGACAAACTATTCAAATAATTTCCTGTTTTTATAGAACAAATTGGAGTGGAAATTGTTTTCCGCTACCAAAAAAAACATCCTCTAAACCTGAGTTCGGGTTAAGCTGCGAGCAATAACTGGTGTTGTAATGCATTTAATTTTTTTTGGTCAGTTTCCAGCACATCCTTATTAATTGAAGGCTTCTTTGGAAAGAAAGAGTAAGCTGCAAGTGCGCCCATCACATTT
>JANOPQ010000230.1:0-28880 GCA_031421935.1 Bacteroidota bacterium
AAGAGGCTTAGTGTATATTTACGTCATAAACCCTATTGCTGATGGGTTGCTCTCCAGCAGAGCCCACTTCCTCTTTGGGTTTACTCAGTAAAAATAGTAAAATAATAGTCTGAAACTTGTTTTACAACATAGAAGGAGAGGAGGAATTTATACTGACGTTACCTATAAATTTGTAAGCAACTTTTATTTTCTAAAACTCACTAATAAGTAATGATTACTTTTATCGTAGCAATTGATTTCTCGGAACGAATCTGCAATAAATACATTCCTTCTGCAAAACCATCTACCTGCAAACCGAAACTCTTACCATTTACATTTTTTTCCGAAACCAACACTTGTCCATTCAAATTACAGAGCGAAATTTGTGCGTTTTGCAATTCATCCTTTGATACGATGTTCAAGAAATCATTTGTGGGATTTGGATAAAGAGAAAAGCCATGTTGCTCCAATTGTTCGGATAAGCCAACGTTTGTTCGAATCAATTGCACAAAAAAGGCAGTGCCTGTTCCAGCCACACCTGACAAATTATACACACCTGGGCCCGGATCAAAATCACCAGTACCAGTAAATTGTCCGGCATGGTAAAATCTATTTTGGACGATATCCAGTGTAGGTCCACGGTAGCCATTCACAAAGCCAAATACTTTTGTTCCCCAGGCATATCCACCTGCAGGATTCAGCGCGCAGATATAATCCGATCTTCCACCAATTCCTCCAACAGAATTCAAGATCATTGAATCGACGGGATGCGGATTGATATCAATAATTCCTGTAAAAGCTCCTTTAAAATACACATTACCTTGCGCGTCGTTTACGATAGCTGTTGCGAAATCAATATTGCTATTTCCAAATATTCGGGTCCATTGATACACTCCAGCATTACTAAACTTAGTAAGAAATACATCTTGAGAATTCGAGCTAGATGTTAACGTATCAACAGCAGCTGCATCGGGATTAAAATCAACTTGTCGATTAAAATCACCAATTATAAAAATATTTCCTGTGGCATCTAAATTCAAATAACTTGCTGTAATATTTCCACTTACTGTCGTCGATAAAAAAGGTTTTGCAAAAACAAAATTACCCGCCCCATCCCATTTAAAAACAAAAGATCCAACCGTAGAGGAAGTAGCCGTTAAATTAAAAACATTTACTCCGGGATCGAAATCAACAGTGCCGACAAATGATCCGCAGGCATAAATATTATTATTTACATCTACATCAATTCCTGTAATTGCATCTCCAAAATTAGCTCCTACTTTCTTAGACCAAACATAATTTCCAAGATTATTCAATTTTACTAAAAATCCATCTACATTACCACTACTCACCAAATTTTGAACATTTGCAGAAGGATCTGTATCGATGGAATCACGAAAAGTTCCAGAAACAATAAGGTTTCCTAAATTATCACTTCTCAACATGGTTGGGTAATCAGAATTAACACCACCAAATTGCTTTGACCATACATAATTTCCCATCGAATCCAATTTCACTAAGAACACATCTTCATCGCCAAAACTCACCAATGAATTTGACAAATTGGGATCCGGATTTGCATCCAATGTTTGTTGAAATTGTCCGAGGATAATTGGGTTCCCGTTATTATCAACAACCAATCCAACCGGACCATCAATAGAAGTTCCGGCTAGTGCTTTTATCCAAATAAGATTTCCTTGTAAATTGAATTTTGCAATAAAAACATCATATGCTCCTACAGAAGATAACCAAGCAGTTCCTGCGCCTGGATCAAAATCAATTGTATCTTGAAAAGTACCTGCTAAAAATACATTTCCAAAATTATCGTGAGCAATACTAATCCCAACGGCAGAGGCATTGCCAATCGTGTTTGGAGCTCCCATGGCATTTGCCCATGAGAAATTTAACTGTTGTGCATGCGTAAAATTCACCCAAAACATAGTGAAAAAAAGCAGCGATAAAGATTTGATATATTTCATAAACCAATTTTTGAATTTCGAATTTAGAAATAAATTTTGGAGAAATCACAAAAGAAAAAATCTATTCCGTAAACCTTCCAAAAAAGAAGGCGAATGGTATTAGTCTCTTGCTAAATACAAATTCAAGTAGACCTATTGTTCAAGCCTCTCCTCCTAGCCTCCTCTCCAAAAGAGAGGAGGAATTTATTCTGACTCTACATATAAATTATTCCTATCATTTAAATATGAGGTATCGGCTCGGCCTATGCAGTAAATATTAAATACATGATGATTGATATTGTAAAAAAAGAATCTCGGACTAAAATATTAATCCAATTGGGCTTACGTTTTCTTTAACACGATTCTAAATGTAGTTCCTTTGTTATGTTCGGAACTCTTCACAAAAATTTGACCGCCATGGTACTCTTCTACAATTCGTTTTGAAAGCGAAAGTCCTAAACCCCAACCGCGATTTTTACTAGTATAGCCTGGCTTAAAAATAGTTTTGTACTTCGACTTTGGAACACCCTTACCTGTATCGCTTATGTCGAGGTACACAAATTGATTTTGATCGGTGATACGAATACTAATTTCACCTTCACCACTCATGGCATCAATTGCGTTTTTAAAAAGATTTTCCAAAACCCAATCGAATAAATGTACATTTAGTGGAGCATCTACATCATAGTTCTGAAAATTCTCCAACTTAAAATTCACTCGTGAAGAAGCTCTTGTACGAATGTAGTCGATAGCATCTTCAATCACCTTCGTCATGTTTTCCTTTTTCAAAGCTGGAGCAGAACCAATCTTAGAAAAACGTTCGGTGATTGTATTGAGACGCTCAATATCTTTTTCAATTTCGGGAAGATGTTCTTCCGGCTGCGGCTTCGATTTCAAATATTCTAACCAGGCCATTAGTGATGACAATGGTGTTCCCAACTGATGTGCAGTTTCCTTCGCCATTCCTACCCACACCTGATTTTGTTCAGCTTTGCGCGATGTTGAAAAGGCCAAGTATGAAACAATCAAAAACAAGGCAATTACGGCAAGTTGGAAAAAAGGATAATAGCGCAATTGCGTGAGGAGATAAGAATCTTTGTAATAAATAAAATTCTTTTGATCGGCAGCGAAGGAAATATCAATGGAAGGATGTTGTTCCTTCATGATGACCAATTCGCTCGACAAATACAACGTGTCCTCTAAGCGCAAAGAATCCAAATTTCTGGTGGAGATAATATTATTTGCTCCATCGGTAAGAATTACGGGGACGGTATTGTTATCGGTTAAGACTGACAAGGCAAAACTGATATCGCCAGGTTCGGCGTTGATATCGGAAATTTGGCGGGTAGCTTCGGCCCAGAGTTCTACTTTCTTACGTTCTTCTTCCGATAATTTTTTAACCAATTGGTTGGTATACAAGAGCGAACCTACTCCAATGAGTAAAGCCATAATTAAAAGGACCAATTTCCAGCGCTGCTTTCGGGTATAAATATTCACTACTTCAAAATCTAGGGCAAAAATAGGGCTTTAATTCAAATGATGAACCTTCAAAAGGCGAAACATTACAGTATGGGTTATGTAGGATATATATGATACTGATTGATTTAAAAAAGTTTGGCTACTCTTCATCCAACTCCAATTCCAATTCTTCCTTTTTCTTAGGAGTATTGACAGGTGTTTTGTTGACGACAGAATCCTTCTTGAACCAGCCAAATTCCTTATTTAAAATCTTTTTCAAATCTTGTTTTTCTTGCTTTACTTCTTGAACGATTTTCTGTTCGATGGCCTTGCGATCGTACGTAATTTTGGGATTTGCCAAGGGACCCTTCATACTTAAGAAAATCCGCATTCGGCCTAGACCATCATCTTCGATTGTGCCGAACTCCGAATTTTGCGCTTTCACTTTTCGTCCTAGAAGTTGTGAAAGTTCAAGTTGTAATTTGTAGTCGACAATATTTTCGAAAGAATGGGTACCTGAAGCTGTCAGATCCATCACGCTCGATTTTATTTCCATGGATGGGATTTTGATAACTTGATTGCTGATCTCAATTTCATTTTGCAACGTTTGAAACTTTATATTTTTCAGATCGGCACTTTTCAAATACTTGGAGAGCGCAAGCATGGGTTCGAAGTTCAAGAGCTCACCATTCTCGATTAAAATATTACTTCGAGCATAAATTTTATTGAAATTACAATGAAGGTCTTTACTCCATGTAGAAACAAACTGTGCTGTTGCGGTAAGTTTCCCTTTTACATTTTTATCCATCATCACTTCCTGACCAAAATTACCGAGCTGAGTAAACACTTCTGTGACGTCTAGTTTTTTCATTTGTGCGTCGCAAGAAATAAGAATACTATCTTGACGTGAAGCATCCATGGCTCCACTCATCAATACATTTCCTTCAAACGCCTTAAACGAAATTGCATTTCCGTACAAAATTTTATTGCGAAGATCGAGTTGACCTTTTAGTTGCCATGCTTGAAATTTTCGAAACGATAACACTCCAATTTGAACATTCAAGTTCATCCGAATACGATGACTGAAATCGAGTCGATAGGTGGTATCGGCAGATGCAGCCAACGATTTATCCTCTAACAATTCATTCAGATCGAGATTGCGACAAACGATACGTGCATCACCATGAACCATTTCATCTTTTGAAAGCAGATAGGCATAAGCGTTATCAAAACTACCGTCCACTTTAAAATCGCTTCCGGCAGCTCTGCCTTGCATATCTGTTAATGTTAAACGATTTCCAACGAGCGACATGAATCCTTGAATTCCAGAAAATTCAACTCGGCTTTTCTTCAATTTAAATCCAGCGTCCTTCAACTCAATATTTCCACTGCTGATCCAGCTGTTCGACTCCTTCACTCTTCCTTTCAATTGTGCATCTACAATAAGCCTACCCCACATCCCTTCCATGGTATCTGGCATATAAAATTTACTAAGCACTTCCAAATTTACATTGCTTTTCGCCGATACATTTATCCAAGGATTTGAAAAATCTTCCATCAACAAATTCAATTGAAAAGATTGATTCTCCAACATGCCTTTTGCATTTGCAATTTGCAAACGTTCGACAGGTCGTGACGATGAAATTCGATTCGCGTAACTTCCTTTAAAAGAAATATTGCTCAATGCATAGGGAGTTCCTTTGGGAGCTAAAGAAGCTTTCTCGGTACTAAACTGAGCATGGATCAAAGGAGATTCATTTTCGCCAACTTGTCCTTTCACTTGCAAATCAAACTGAACAATTCCTGCATAATCGTATTGCGATAATTTCTCGGTATACACTCCGGGAATCAAGGATAAAATTTCCTTCAATCCCGCCTTTTTACTTTTAATATTTACATCCATAAAAGTAGATGCTTTCTCATCGCGGAAAAACCCATCTACCCCAAACTCCAACGCTGCAACTTTCAAAGAACTCTCTTTTATTTCATACAATTTACGTTGACGATCAATGTGGATATTTAGATCGATGGTCGTTTCTTTATGATGAATATAATTCACACCATTGGTTTGAAAACGCTCCACCATCAAATTTCCGTTTCCACTCAAATCATAAATATCGCTCGTAAATTGTCCTTTCCAATTCATGTTCTCAGCAAAAAAAGAATAGTCGCGCGCTGTATGAATAGTATGATATCGAATATTGGTTTCCTTCAAAATAATTTCTTGAAGTTGTAAATTGAATGTGCTGTTTTTATTTTCTGATTTCTTAAAGATATCGTAATTCTCATCTCCATTTTTATCTACAAAAAGATTACATGATGCATGTTCGATACTAATACTTTTCAATCGCACATCATCTGAAAAAACATCCCACCAAGAAAATAGCAGGAACACATTTTTTGCAACCAATAATGGTTCTTGATTTCCAGCAGTTTTTTTTCCTTTTGTCATTACCTCTTGAAAATTAACACTGGCGTAAGGAAATTTGCGCAAGAGAGAGAAATCAATATCGCCCACTTGAACAGGAACGGTGAGATTCGCATTGATTTGTTCCACAGCCATGTCTTTAATTTTAGGACCGAGAAACCATCCAATGGCTAATAAGACCATCAGCAAACCACCTATGGTGGAAGCAATAATGATTAAAATTCTTTTCCATTTACTCACGTCACAAAATTATGTTTAGACTACTAATGAAATCTGCTTCCAAATATTGTCTATGAACAATAAAATTGACAAGAAGGTAAGATAATTGACTAAGAAACCCTTATAAAGACTTTCGTTAAATTAAAAATTAATAAAATCGATAGGATTTACTGGACTACCATTATACCAAAGTTCAAAATGGAGGTGTGGACCTGTACTAAACTCGCCTGTATTTCCAATAATGGCTACCACTTCTCCGGCTTTCACATGATCACCAATGCGCTTCAATAGTGCCGAATTATGCTTATACAAAGTAAAAATATTATTGTTATGTTGGATCCCGATCACATAGCCTGTTTCACTCGTAAAATTCGACATAATAACGGTTCCATCCATGGCTGATTTAATCACCTCATTGGCTCCAGCAACGATATCAATTCCAAAATGCTTTTGAACCGTATTAAACTTGGTGGTGATGGTTCCTTTTAGGGGCGTAAAAAAAGCGATACTTCCAATACCAGTAGAAAACGACTTTTCGGTTGTTTCTTCCAATTCAAAGCGATCGGACCCTTCCATTTGCATGCGTAATAAAGAATCCGACTCTGATTTATCCAATTTACGGATTGAATCAGCGTATCCGAGGCTATTTGAAGAGGGATTATAAGAAGTTGTATCTATCTTGTCGTTCAATACATTAAGTAAATTCGCCAAATACTTGTTTTGGGCATTCATCTGATTATCAAGAGAATCAGCTTTTAAAGTCATGGTGAGCAAATTACGTCGAATATTCACATCTGTATAACCAGGGATATATTCACGTAACGGAGTGAAAGCAATTAAGTATAAGGTAAGAGTAATCAAGCTCAAAGCGAAAGTGCCACCAAAAACGATAATATTCATAGGAGTAAGGCGCAAGGCGAATTTCTCCTCTAAGGTCTGGTCGTTCATCACTACCAGTCGGAATTTGCTACGTAAATTCTTAACTATTTTTTTCCTTCGGGCTTTAAGAAGCGGCATATGTGCAAATATCGCAAAGTTCAGGCTTTCGACCGCTTGTTTCAATCGTTATATTTGCAATCCTATACTAAATTAAAAAGTATTCAGTTTATTCTGGATAACATACCAAGATCTGCCTGTGAAAAGTTTGCGCTTTAATCTTCTTATTCTCCTTACGATTGTTCTTTTGGGAGGATGTAGTGTGAAGAAAAATAATATTGTTAGTCGTGCCTACCATGGCACCACTACTCACTACAACTTTTATTTCAATGGTCGTGAACGCTTGAAGCAAGGTGCTGCAACATTAGCGGCAGCACATGAAGATAAGTATGACCGAGTTCTTTCTATTTTTAAGATTGGAGATCTCAATAAAGCAAAAGCAGTATTTCCAGATTTTGACGAAGCCATAAAAAAAGTTTCCATTTCAATAACCCGTCATTCCATCTATGTAAAAGGAAAGAAGGATCGTGCCATCAAGGAACATAATCGATGGATTCCGGAATGTTATTTGGTAATTGGGCAAAGTCAATTTTACAAACATGATTTTTGGACAGCTATTGAGACCTTTCAGTATATCAGTTCGGAATATCAAGATGATGAAATTCGTCCAGAGGCTTTGATTTGGTTAACACGATCCTATTTAGAGTTAGGAAAGATGACCGATGCAGAATATTTGCTCGATTATTTAAAAGCCGATAAAAAATTATCGGTGAAACTTACGGGATATTATAATGCGGTTTTAGCACAATACCATTTGCAAAGAAATGATGTAGTTCGCGGTGCAGAAGCGTTGAAGATGGCAGCTGCGAGTTCTAAGAAGAAAGACGACAGAGCACGTTATTATTTTATTTTAGGACAGCTACAACAAAAAGCAGATTCATTACCTCAAGCTTTCTTAGCTTATCAAAATGTGATTAAGTTAAATCCACCTTATGAGATGGCTTTCAACGCACGTATAAACCGCGCGCGTTGCTTTGATGCTGGAAGTGGTAAGTCGGCACTCGTGAAAAAGGAGTTGCAAAAAATGCTGAAGGATGATAAGAACAAAGAATACCGTGATCAAATTTATTACGCCTTAGCGGGTGTTGCAAAGCAAGAGCAAGATGAACCTTTGGCAATTGAATTGTTGAATAAATCGGTGCAAGCATCGACAAGCAATACCACACAAAAAGCGGTGAGTTATTTAGAGTTGGCCAATATTTATTTAGCACAGCCGAGTTATATGCCCGCTGCTGCGTACTATGATAGTTGCTTAACGAATTTAACAAATGATCATCCAGAGTATGCCGATATTCAAGCGAAGAGAAATAGCTTAGATCGCCTTGTAAAAAATTTAAAAGTCATTATCAACGAAGATAGTTTACAACAATTAGCGTCAATGTCGCCCGAGCAACGCGCTGAAATAATTGGAAAAATTGTGGAAGCGGAAGATGCTGAAAAGGAGCGTCAGAAAATTGAAAAAGAAAATGAGCAACGAATCGAAGAGCAAGAAATTCTAGAGGAGAAAACGTTAAAGAGTCAGCCGCGATCATTAACTACACCAGCTTCAGCAACAGCAGGCGCTTGGTATTTTTATAATCCATCAGCAGTTAGTTTCGGACTGAGTGAATTTTTGAAACGATGGGGCACTCGTAAATTAGAAGATAACTGGAGAAGAAGTGATAAAGATTTAGTGATTGGTGAAGTGGTAGAAACCGTGACTGTAGATAGTACGGTAAACAATCAGCAAGCCATTAATGATTCCATTGCAAAACTCGATTCTAAATCGAGAAAGGAAGCTTACCTCGGACAAATTCCGAATTCATCAGCGCAGATTGAAGCCTCCAATTCGAAAATTATTGAAGCTTATTATAATTGTGGAATTATTTACAAAGAGCAATTAACGAATATCCCCGAGAGCAATAAGAGTTTTGAAACCTTAGATCAACGCTTCCCAAGTAATAAATTTAAATTGCCTTCTTACTACAATTTGTACCGCTCGTACAGCGCGATGAAAGATTCGGTGAAGGCAAATGTGTATAAAAATTACATACTTGCCAATGCACCCGAGTCAGACTATGCACGATTGATATTAAATCCGAATTTTTATTTAGAGATGAAACGGAAGTCGGAGGTGATTGAAGTGTTTTACGAAAATACTTACCGCGCTTATTTGAATCGTCAATATGCATTGGTGATTGAGCGAAAACAATATGCAGATGAAAGTTTCCCGGTGAACAATGCTTTATCGCCAAAGTTCTCTTTCTTAAAAGCATTAGCTGTTGGAAAAACAAGAACTCTGAATGACTTTCAATTTGAGTTGGAAGATGTTATTCGTCGTTATCCAAAAGATTCAGTAAGTATAAAAGCGAAAGAGATATTAGATTACATACAAGGAAATAATATCCAGAAAACAACGCTTGATACTGCGGCGGTAGATACCAACAACCTTAAAGATCCTTTTGCCGCATCTGCAAAATATATAAATGATGTAGATGCTATGCATTTCTTTGTGATTTTATCACAGAAGGGAATGATCCAATCCTCCGAACTCATATCAAAAATAAAAACATTCAACTCGAGGGATTTTCCTAATCTTCCGCTTACCGTTAATAATGGAAATATTGATTTAAACATACAGTACATTGCGGTCATGTCATTCCCCAATAAGGATGATGCGATGTCGTATTACGAAAGTATTGTTTCCGAAGAAAATTTGGTAAACCAATTCGATCCGCAGCAAGTTCAATATTATGTGATCTCCCAACAAAATTTATCGGAGCTTACACGCACGAAAGACATCAAAAATTACAGTCAATTTTTTCAAGAAAAGTATTTGCAGTAGAAATTTTGAAGTGAACGTTGTCTGCTATGTTGAAAGCCCTCTTCGATAAACCCTTCCCTTATTACGAGAGTTCTTCGCGTAGAGTTAAATCGGCGTTATTTTCAGGGTTCCTTGTATTTATTTTTCTATTTATTTTCCGTCCCTTCAGTTTGTATCGATTCGAGAATTTATTCGCTTTACAAATTACCGTTGGGTATGGAGTTGTTACATGTATCATGGTTTTACTGAATGTGTTTTTAGTAACAAAGCTCTTCCCAAAATACTTTCGCGAAAGTGGATGGTCGGTGGGGAGAGAGATTTTATTTATCATGTGGATTATATTCACCATCGGACTCGCCAACGCATTTTATTCGGGCTTTGTTTTTACCGATACTTTATCGGTTGATTACGTTGCCATGTTTCAAGTATTCACGATTTTGGTGGCCATACTTCCTGTTTCTATCAATGTAATGGTGATGCAATCCTTACTCAATCATCGAAACTCAAAGAGTGCGGAGGAGATCAGCAAACACATGCATCATAAAAAAAGGTTGGAGTCGGCGCCCGATGCGATGATTACGTTAAAGTCAGACAATAAAAATGAAGAATTACAAATCCCGGCGAAGAGTTTATTGTACATCACTTCTGCCGACAATTATATTTCGGTTACCTATTTAGAGCAAGGAAAAGAAGCGCATAAATTACTTCGCAGCACCTTAAAAAATGCTAAAGAAGACTTAAGAACGTACACTGCCTTTTACCGTTGTCACCGCGCTTGGATTGTTAATTTAGATCGTGTAATTTCCGTTTCGGGCAATTCTCAAGGTTATCGATTAGTGCTAGACAGCTCGGATACCGTCATTCCTGTTTCAAGAAATTTGAATGAGGATATTGATAGTAGGTTGTCGAAATGACGTTTCGAAATTAACTTTTATTAAATTCTACTCTATCGCTTTTTTTCAATTAAAAATTTACGACTAACAACTCCTTTTTCAGTACTCAATCGAGCTACATATTGACCTGACTGGACATTTTCCAAATTAATAACAAGACTCTCAGTAGCATTAATTTCTCCAGCATAAACACATTGATTCAGTACATTCAAAATTTCCAATGTAACATTAGACTTCTGAACACCTTTAATATGAATATTAATTATTCCTGTGCTCGGGATTGGATATATTGAAAATTCAAATGTATTATTAATTTCAGCAATACCGGTAACGGAATTTACGAGCCCCATACTGTCAGTTTTAACAATATAAGTACCGGTACCAAAATTGCCAGTTATACCTGAAATTATATAACCTCCGTCCTTGGTCTGCCGAACGAAATACCCCTGACTTGTCCATGGAACTCCGCCATAAATTCTCGTCCATAAAGTATCACCCGTTGGATTCGTTTTTATCAAATACACTTCTCTTGCTCCTAATGAAACATCAAAAACACTTCCAACAATAATATATCCTCCATCCGAAGTTTGTTGTATAGTATACGGGCTTTGATCTGAATAAAAATTATATGTTTTCGTCCAAAGGGCATCGCCTATCGAATCCGTTTTAATAAGTAAAATATCACTTTGTCCATTATTTACAATTGCAGCAATTGCAAAGCCACTATCATAGCTTTGCGTTACTGCAAAGCCAGCTTCAGATGGAGCATTATTGTATTGTTTTGTCCATAATGTATCACCATAAGTATTGGTTCTGATTAAATAAATATTGCTGCCTGAAGAAATAGCACTTATTGTACCTGTCATAATAAAGCCGCCATCAAAAGTATTATCAATAGCATGAGAACCATTTCCTAACATGCCAGTATTGTAAACTTTACTTGATAATATTGTACCATTACTTAAAACAGCCATAAAAAAAGTGGAAGGTAAACCTCCGTTGGAATAATATCCTGTAAGCGCATAAACGCTATTATAAACTGAAGCCATGCTGTTTGGCAAAAGAGCATAAGTGGAACCAACACCTGCAGAATACGATTTTGTCCAAAGAGTATCGCCAATGTTATTAAGTCGATAAAGACAAGTTTTGGCATTAGTAGCATCTTGAACGTTTAGTATATAACCACTATCGGGAGTTTGCTCTAAATACATAACGCCCTCTGCACCAGCTCCAAAATATGTTTTAGCCCATTCAATAGTTCCGCTTGAATCTAATTTAACAACCATTGCATCGTTCCCATTGTATGAACTTGTTCCGCCAAAAATATATCCACCATCATATGTTTCCTGAATACACAATGCTGATACGCATCCCAACGTATCTATCACCTTTTCAAAAGTATGTTGAGCCTTTGCTGGTGAGCAAAAGCAGAGAAAAAGAACAAAAAATAGTTTACGCATAGAGATAAATCAAAGTCAATATTACAGAAATAAATTTGAAATATTATAAATCAATTGAATTTTCAAACCCATCTCCCTCCCCATTCATCCCAAAACTTGATTTCTATCCCAAATTTTGCTGTTTATCCCTTTTGGTTGGTCGTTGCTTGTACAACGACTTTCTTTGCCAAACAAAATCGAAAAAATATGAACGAGCAATTATTTACTGGAATTCTTTACACGCACATAGTAGCTGGCGGATTGGCTTTATTAGCTGGCCCCATCGCAATGTTTAATCAAGATGGTGGTAAACTGCATCGCAAGAGCGGCATCATTTATTTCTATTCCATGATGTTCATCTTTGTGAGTTCCATCATTCTTTCCATTGTGCGTGAAAATTGGTTTTTGTTTATGGTCGGAATATTTAGTTGTTACTTGGTATTGACGGGATACCGTGCTTTAAAATTAAAGATGTTACACCGTGGACAAAAAGCAGAGAAAATAGATTGGATCATTTTAATTATTTCATTGCTTAGTGGAATTGGATTAATTACGATGGGTGTTTGGATGTATTTTAGTAAAAGCAATTCATTTGGATTAGTTCCCTTTGTTTTTGGTTGGGTGATGTTATCTGGAGTGAAACAAGATTACAAGCGATTTACCATTCCTCCCACCGAAAAAAATCATTGGTTGTTAAAACATATTGTAGGAATGATGGGTGGATACATCGCAACACTCACCGCCTTCCTCATACAAAATGTACAAACCAATCCGAGTTTTATTGCGTGGTTAGCGCCCACGGTTTTGGTGACACCGATTATTATTTACAGCACTCGTAAAATTAAGAAAGGAAAAAGTAAGATTGTGATGAAGTGATTTTGATGGAACACTGATTTATTATGATGTTGATGATTTTTTATGATAACTTATCGAAGCATGAAGTTTTATCAATAGAACACGGATGACGCGGATAAATATGATTTACACGGATTCCCTGCGCCCCTTGCGCCTTCCTTGCGTTCCTAGCGGTTAAGCTGCAAATAATATAAGAGCTAGAATTTAAAAACCTGTCAACAAATAAATTTCGCATTTCGTGTTCATTCGCATTTCGCGTCCTCGTAAGTTCGTATCCTTCTCTGATTTATTTAACCCCACTATTTATCAAATAATTAAAAAGCTGCTCCGAGATCGAATAATTTTTATCCATAAAAAAATATTTTCCACCCCAAGAGTACGTGACAGATCGATACTCCTTCACTTGATCTCCTTCCTTTACACGTAACAATGTAATTACACGATTGGGTTCAACTATTCTTTCTATGCTTCGGCTGATGGTGTCGGGAGTAAGAAGAATAATTGGTTTTGGCTCTGCACCCGTACTCACCCGTTTTTCTACTTTCCATAAATCGTTTCCATCTTCTCCTTTCCCTGGTTGCATTTTTTCAGTTCCCGTTTGCACATCAATTCCAATTGTTGGATCACTTCCAACAGCAGGTTCAATTTTTGGGTTTGGATCGTCACCACCATTCACGGGCAATGCATTTACCATTTGCTGGAATGAATCCACTTCATTAATTTTTGCAACAGGTGGCGTTGGTTTTGGCGGTTGCACTATTTCTACTTTTTTCTCTTGAGGTGGAGTTGGAGGTGCAACCGAAATTTCAGATGGAGTTGGTTTATTTAATTTCTTCTCTTTCTCTTTTGCTTTTTGCTCTAACACTTCTTCCTTGGCTTTTTGCTCGAGAATTTCCTCCGTTTGTGTGAGTAAGGATAAAATAGAGCGGGTGTAATCCGTATCGTAACCAATTTCATCCAACTCAGGCAAATATTTGATAGAAGCTACGGGCTGATTATAAATTACAATGTTCACTCCTTCATACTGTTTAAACAGACGAACACCAATTTTGTAGGAATCGAATCCGTACTTTCTACGCTCTTCGGGAACCGTAGTATTTACATGAATGGATTTGGTGATATATCCGGGTTTTGTAAAATCAAGTTTGTAGTCGGAATTATATTCCAAGCGCATATTCATGTTCTTCTGCCCTTTAAATGCACCCACTGTTTCGCCACCTCGACGCAAATACACGGTGGTCTGATCAAAATCACCATTTACCACCACAAATTGTACAGGCATGGGAAGATATCGAACCCCACCATTAAACTGCGATTTTCCCTCTAAAGAGGCAAATATCAGCAAGATAATAAATATGTAACGGTTCATTGTATCAAAGTTAAGCAAATCTCGTTTGTCATCAAAAAATAATTTATGATTTAATCCAGAGAAAAGATAAAAAAAAGGCACAGTCTTTTATACTTTTGCGGTTCAACTCTTTTTTATTAAACAACCCACCCGTGATCAAACCAAATCTCTTCCTCAAATTATTCTTATTGTTTGCTACTTTATTCAGCACAACCTTTAGTTCAGCACAAACTCTACTTCAAGCCGGCGACATTTCCTTTTCAGGATATATTACTGCCGATGATAATAACGTAACACAAGATGATGTTATTTCATTTGTGTTGTTAAAAGACATTGATGTAAATACAGTGATCAATTTTACTGATTTCGGCTGGACCGACGATAATACTTTTCAAACGCCAAATGCTTGCGGTGCAAACACAGGAGCTCTTTCTGATGGAATTATTCAGTGGCAAAGCACAACAGTTTTATATTGCGGAACACAAGTGACAATAAATTGCAGAAAAGCGTTAACGGCCAATTTAGGAACGGTAACCGCAATTCAAGGTACATTTAATAATAGCAATGTATACGTAAGTCTCAACGGAAATGGTGATCAAGTTTTTGCTTATCAAGGAACAATAAGTGCTCCCGAATTCATTGCAGCTATTAGTATAAATCGTACTTGGGATGTGGTTTTAGATAGTTGTGAACTTACATCCATAAAATCTACTTTGCCTGCAACGCTGTCAACGCTTGGACTTGCTCTTTCTACCGGCGCTAACAATGCTCAATACAATTGCTCCATCACTACGGGTGATACACTTTCGTTATTAACTGCTTTAACCGATGGGTTGAACTGGAATTTAGATACCACTTCTCTTCCTCCTGTTCCAAGTAATTTCCAGCTACCTGTTCCATGCACTTTTTCTGGATGTGCTTTACCTGTTCCACAAATTACACAACAACCCATTTCAGTAAATGTATGTGAGTTAAGCAACATTCAGCTTTCAGTGGTGGCAACCAATGCCACTTCCTATCAATGGCAACGAAACATTAGCGGAACTTGGTACAATGTATTGGATACAGTTCCCTTCAGCGGTAGCATAACAGATACGCTTCACATCACCGCTGCACCATTTATTTTAAATGCAAGTGTATATCGATGCGTTGTTTCAGGACAAGCGCCTCCACAAGCAATTAGTAACTCCGCAACCGTTAGTTTAATTCGTCTACCTGGTATTACTGCACAAACACCAGCCCGTGCTATTTGCGAAGGATTAAATGTTTCTTTCAGCGTGAGTACCGTAGGTGCGGGATTAACTTTTCAATGGCAATACGATAATGGTTCGGGTTGGATCAACTTAACCAATACACCTCCTTATTCGAATACCACGGGTTCTGCTTTGCTCATTTCAGCAACTCCATATTCATTGCATCTTACCAATTACCGTTGTATTGTGACAGGAACTTGTGCTCCGCCTGCTATTTCTAACTCCGTTTATGTTTGGGTAGATCGCGCTCCGAACATTACCTTAGAACCCGTTTCAGATAGTATTTGCGTAGGAAATTCAACTTCTTTTGCCATCAATGCTTACGGCTCTGCGATTAGTTATCGCTGGCAAGTTAATAACGGTTCCGGCTATACGAATGTGCCCAATGCGCTGCCTTATACTGGATTTAATAATGATACGTTGACTATTACTAATCCTTCTATTGCATTAACGAATAATAAATATCGTTGTATTGTTACTGGAGTTTGTGCTCCTCCTGATACTTCATTGGAAGCTACACTTCAGATTGGGAATACTCCTTCACTACCCGTTTTTAATTCAGGAAACACAACTGTTTGTCAAAATAATATCGAAGTATATACTGTAACTCCCGTAGATGGAATGAGTACTTACACATGGAATTTCACAGGGATAGATGGAATCTTAACAAGTTCTGGTGACACTTCTGCTACCTTAACTTTAGGTGCCGCAGCCACCTCAGGAAATATTACTGTTCAAGCAAGCAATCAATGTGGAACTGGACCGACGAATACACAAGCCATCACTGTAAATCCTTCTTATCAGTTTTTAGATAGTGTAAGTATTTGTCCTGGAGATAGTGCTTTGATAGATTCCAATTGGCAAACAGTACCTGGAGATTATAGCAATGTATATTCAACCATTGATGGTTGTGACAGTAGTTATACCACACGCTTACAGTTTTACCCCGTATACGACGAACAATTAGTTGTTTCCATCTGCTTCGGTGATAGTTTATTTGTAGAAGGTGCGTGGCAGACGTTAGCCGGTTTATATACCGATTCATTAATCAGTGCACAAGGATGCGATAGTATTGTTCATACAACGTTAGATTACTTTGCAGCAGCTTACGATTCCATTATCACTAACATCTGTTCAGGAGATAGTTTATTTGTTGGAGGCACTTGGCAACTAGCCGCAGGAACTTACTTGGATATATTAACCAGCGCAAATGGATGTGATAGTTTATTGTATACCACTTTAGATTATTATGCCGAAGCATTTGACTCGGTAGAAGTTTCGATTTGCCAAGGCGATAGTTTGTTCTTAGCTGGGGCTTGGCAGTATGCCGATGGAGACTTCATCGATTTATCTACTTCATCCAATGGATGTGATAGTACCATCTACACCCATCTTAACGTACATCCATTACCGTTAGTAACATTAACATTAGATACTACAGTTTGTATCAATTGGTCGTTCATCGATTTATTTGGAGAAAATCCTAGCGGTGGATTTTGGTCTGGTTTAGGTGTAAACGGAAGTCAGTTTGAACCCTCCTCGTTGCCACCAGGAATTTATGAAGTAACTTATATGTATGTTGATTCCAACTTCTGTTTAGCCAGCGCATCCGATTCGATCATCATTGATCTTTGTACCGGACTACAAGAAATTGATGGAGTTGTTATTTCTATTTATCCAAATCCAGCGAGTGAATTCTTGAATGTTCAATTTGCATCGGCGAATGCATCGACTTCATTTAATATCATCGACACCAAAGGACAAAGTTTGAACAAAGGAACATGGGATCAACAAAATTTAGCGATACCCGTACAGCACTTAGCGAATGGAATTTATTTTATACAAATTATCCATCAAGGAAAAATAAGTACATCAAAATTTACCATTCAACATTAAATAAAAAATTGAAAATGGATAAGGCTCTTGAATCTTCAAGGGCCTTTTTTTGTTGAAAGAAATTATCGTCGATAATCAAATCCCGAAGGGATGAAATTATTGTAATAGGACAGAATCGGAAAAATTTAAACCCTGAAAGGGTGATATCACATCCTAAAAGTAATTTTATTTTCAGGGTTAAAACATTTTCGATTATTAAAACTATTGTAAAATCATGGCAAAAAAATTCGTTGATTTATAATTTCACCCTTTCAGGGTTTTGTTGGATTGGGATTTTTCTTTCTATAATAATTTCACCCTTTCAGGGTTTCAAGTTACTCATAGAATTAAAACATTTCATTTTTTCCCTTCAAACTATATGATTTCAGCCAAATTCAAAAAAATAGAGTTTATTTAATATAGAGAGGCTCGAAAAGTCAGTTTTTTTATAAAACACTGTTAATCAGTATACAAATTGCTTTTCGTGACCATAAGCCCATCTCCCCGTAACCCCAACACACTACTTCAAGCTCATATAAATCACTATAAATTAATATAATACCTATTGATATTTGCCTACTTTCTATTTAAAAACTACCTTCGCAGCCCTTAAATAATGACTATGGAAAATTTCGTATATATCGTACCTGCCCTTGGCGTACTTGGATTAATCTACATGTTTATTAAATCCAGTTGGGTGAATAAACAAGATGCAGGTGATGAAAAAATGCAAACCATTTCAACGGCGATTGCAGAAGGTGCAATGGCTTTCTTGAAATCAGAATACAGAATACTCGCCATCTTTATGGTGATAGCAAGTATCGGATTAGGAATATTGAGTCAGGTTGTTGCCAGCTCTCACATCTTAATCGTTGCTGCCTTTATTTGTGGTGGTGTATTTAGTGCTATTGCTGGTTACAGCGGAATGCGCGTTGCTACCAAAGCAAATGTTCGTACAACACAAGCTGCACGTACTTCACTTGCGAAAGCATTGAAAGTTTCTTTTTCGGGCGGAATGGTAATGGGTTTAGGTGTTGCAGGATTAGCAGTGCTTGGATTAAGTTTAATGTTCATTTTCCTCTACAGTTTTTTCATGGGAAGTCAAATGACAAGCACAGAACAGATGACTCAAGTATTAGAAGTACTTGCTGGATTCTCATTAGGTGCTGAGTCGATTGCACTCTTTGCTCGTGTAGGTGGTGGTATTTATACCAAAGCGGCTGACGTAGGTGCTGACTTAGTTGGAAAAGTAGAAGCTGGAATTCCTGAAGATGATCCACGTAATCCTGCTACGATTGCGGATAATGTAGGTGATAACGTAGGTGATGTTGCTGGTATGGGTGCCGATTTATTTGGTTCTTATGTTGCAACTGTTCTTGCATCGATGGTATTAGGAAATTATATCATTCGCGACATGGGTGGTATAGAAGATGCGTTCGGCGGAATTGGTCCTATTCTATTACCATTATGTATTGCTGGTTTTGGTATTGTTGCTTCTATTGTTGGATCATGGTTAGTGAGTATCAAAGAAACGGCTGCTGCTACTACTGATTCAGTACAATCGGCATTGAATCGCGGTAATTGGGTTTCTATCATCATTGCTTTGATTGCATCTTATTTCTTGATTGATATGATGCTTCCTGCACAAATGACGATGAGCGCATTTTCAGGTGGTGAATTCACTACACTGTACACTTCTTCTATGAATGTGTTTTGGTCGGTAGTAATCGGAATGTTTGTAGGAGCTGCTATTTCATACATCACTGAATTTTATACTGGATTAAATAAAAGACCTGTATTAAACATTGTACAGAAATCGGCAACGGGTGCTGCAACGAACATCATTGCAGGTCTTGGAACCGGAATGCTTTCTACTGCCTTCCCAGTAATTTTATTTGCAGGTGCCATTTGGGGTGCCTATGCATTAGCTGGATTTTACGGAGTAGGAATTGCAGCGTCTGCGATGATGGCAACAACGGCCATGCAATTAGCGATTGATGCTTTTGGACCTATTGCAGATAATGCAGGTGGTATTGCAGAGATGAGTGAACTTCCTGCTGATGTACGTGAGAAAACTGATATTTTAGATTCAGTAGGAAATACTACAGCGGCTATCGGAAAAGGATTTGCGATTGCTTCTGCTGCATTAACTGCATTAGCATTATTTGCTGCATATGTAACATTAACTGGAATTAACGGAATCAATATTTTCGATGCGAAAGTTTTAGCTGCTTTATTTATTGGTGGAATGATTCCCGTAGTATTCTCTGCTTTGGCTATGAATTCTGTGGGTAAAGCGGCTATGGAAATGGTGAATGAAGTACGTCGTCAGTTCCGCGAAATTCCAGGAATTATGGAAGGAACTGGAAAACCAGATTACAGTCGTTGCGTAGAAATTTCCACGAAAGCTGCTTTGCGCGAAATGATGTTACCTGGCGTAATCACTATTGTTACTCCAATCATTGTTGGTTTGGTGATGGGTGCTGAAGCATTGGGTGCTTACATGGCCGGTGTAACCGTGAGCGGAGTGTTGTGGGCGATTTTCCAAAACAACGCAGGTGGTGCATGGGACAATGCAAAGAAAGCATTTGAGAAAGGAGTGAACATTGATGGCGTTATGTATTACAAAAAATCAGAACCACATAAAGCAGCTGTTGTAGGTGATACCGTAGGTGATCCTTTTAAAGATACTTCAGGTCCGTCGATGAATATTTTAATTAAACTTTCTTCGCTAGTAGGATTAACCATTGCTCCATTAATCGCAGTGAATGGTGGACATGGTGCAGGAGTTGGTACAGCCGATGATTGTTGTGCAAGCAAGGCGAAGATGGAATGTTACATGGACATGGATGCCGCTTGCGATATGGATGCGGAAGGAAATTGTGTGATTGATTCAGCTACTTGTGCTGAGTGGATGGCTGCTGGAAAATGTGATAGCAGTGATTGCATCAAAATGGAAAATGGCAAATGTCATATCAAATCTGATGCTTGCGAGAAAATTACGGGTGCTGATTGTTGCAAAAACAAAAAAGAAAATTGTGAAAGCGATTGCATGAAGAAATGTAAAGAGCAAGGCATTGAATGCGGCAATGGGAAACCATGTCCGATGCATAATAAGTCAGAAGCGAATCATAATTGTGCAAACGGCTGCGATGCCGCTTGCATGAAGATGTGTGAAGACAAAGGCATGGCTTGTAAGGGTCAAAAAGAAAATTGCTGTAAATAATATTTACTTCCAAATTATGAAGAGCCTGTGATTCGATCGCAGGCTTTTCTGTTTTTCTATGGTGCTTCCTCTAAAATCCTTAACTTTGTATAGTGGTTAAAATTTATTCAATATCTCCTCTGAAATGGTCAACATTTTTCCTGTTGATGGGAATATTCTTTTTATCTAATCCTTCGATGGCTTTTGCAGATGTTTCTTTTTCTTCCATTAAATCAGAAGATAGTTTACTATTTGTTGCCACCTCGAGTAACGATAATTCAAAAAGCGATTTTGAATTAATGGCCAAGCACGAAAGGAAAAATCCTTATCCCATTAAAAAGAAACCTAGCTTTTTGTTAGTAGGAAAAAAGAACATTGTAAAATATAATCCCATGAGTTTACTTTTTGGTGGTATGCTATTTACCTATCAAGCAGTAATCTCTTCACAAATTGCTGCCGATTGTCCTTACGAAGTTTCCTGTTCAGCATTCAGTAAACAAAGTATTTTAGAGTTTGGTTTAATAAAAGGTCTTGCCTTAAGTGCCGATCGAGTGACTCGTTGTACAAAGTCAAGTATAAAACAAATTCATGCTCTTCGTATTTCCGAAAAAGGTGCGCTCATCGATTTTCCTTCCTACTATCGCTTAAAGAAACATACGCACGAATGAAAATAAGATTCATCGTAGTATGGATGTGTTCTTTATTTCCCTACTTGAGTTTTGCTCAAGAAGACACCATTCAACTTCGGGATGAATTGAATTTTATTTTTCATTTGGGTGAAAACAAACAGATTGATGATTTAGAATTTTATAGCAATCAAATTTTAAATGATACTATTTTCTATTCACAAGATTTTCGAGATTCAGTCGCTTTTGCGAGTGGCACCTTATTTTATGATTTTAAAAATTCGATTAAAGCACGTCATTATTTAGATCAGGTTAGCATGAATTCTGTATTCAAAATTCCGGCAGCTTACACATCTGGATTGTTAGAGATGGATGAACATAAATACGACTTAGCTTATCAAAAAATTTACGATGCACCCGAAGCTGAATCGGGAATATTATTTGAGTTACGCATTTTTGAATTAGCGGGCTTATCCTTACTTCAAAAAGACTATGAACAGTTTGATCTTTTAGCTACCGGATTTTTTCCAGAAGATTCAACCATTCGAACAGAATTAAAATATTTAAGTGACTACAGTTACCTCTTACAAAACATGAAAAAGAAATCAGGGTTTGTAGCAGGCGCATTATCGGCTATTATCCCTGGATTAGGTAAAGTGTATACGGGTTTACCAAGCCAAGCCTTAGCTTCGTTCTTAAAAGTAGTACCACTCGGAATTATTACGGCTGAGAACTACCTCAATGGCGGATTCAAAAATGTACAGTTCTATATCTTTGGCTCCTTATTTTCACTCTTCTATATAGGTGGAATATGGGGAAGCACAATCAGTGCACAAATTATTTATCAAGAAAAAGTAGATGAGATACAGCATAATATCAGGGTGGGCTTGCATGTTCCTGTTGACCGTATTTTCCACTAAAGCGTTTACACAAACGCTGGAATCGGCCAACAGTTTATTTGCAATACAGCAATTTGATCAAGCATCATTGATGTATGAGCGGGCAATTTATGAGCGTCCGGGAGATCCACTTTTTCAAGCTACTACACTACTCTCCAAAACAAAATGTTTAAAAGCTCAGCAAAAATTTGAACAAATAGGAAGTCTGCTTTCGCGTATTGAATTATCAGTTTTAAGTGATAGTTTAAAACAAGAAATTTATTTTCAAAAAGCGTTGGGCTATTACCTATCGGACAATTTTGAGCTCGCTGAGAAAAACATCTTGCCTTCATTTAACCTTGAATCCTTTCATACTAACACTCAGTTAAATTCCGTTTTGCTTTACACCTTAATTTTAGACGAGTTAGGAAAATGGAATCAAGCTCATCTAGTGATGAGTGATTACATTCAAAATAATAGGTTGTTCACTACAGAAAATAAATTAGTATTGAAGCAAACTTTAGATTCTATTTACGAACCTTCCCTCCAGCCAAAATTAAGAAGCATCAAAAAAGCTAAAACGTTATCATTAATCTTTCCAGGATTAGGACAAGCTTACAATGAAGATTATAAGAAAGGAATTTTAAACTTACTTTTAACAGGAGGAAGTGCTACCTTTGGTGTATACAATGTGCTTCAAGCAAATTACATTACTGCGGCTACTGCAGGAGTTTATTTATTCTTATACTTCTATTTAGGTGGAGCTAATCAATCGAGCTATAATGTGCCAACAAAAAATTATATCAAAAAAAGAAAATACAACGATCAATTAAAATCTGAAATGATTTACTTCAGTTCATTTATTTCCAACATTCACTTAAGCAACCAGCCATGAATCAAAAAATAATAAAATATTTTCTTTTCATTTTTATGTTTCCAATGTCCATGATGGCACAGGAATTACAACCTCTCACTTTAGCTGGACACAAGTCGGGCGTTAATGTTTGCAGTTTTTCTCCTGATGGAAAAAGATTGATTAGTGGCAGTAAAGATGGCGCCCTAAAAGTGTGGGATGTGACGCAAAATTATAAGATGATCAAAGAATTTTCGTTGGGCGATGATGCCATTACTGCACTTCATTATAATCACAAAGGCGATAAAATTTCAATTGGAAGTTTAGAGTGTTTACAGATTTATAGTAGTTCAACGTTCAAGAGAATCGCTAGAAAAAAGAAAGCGCATGTAACTTTTGTTAAATCGGGAAATTTTTCGCCAGACGACCAGCTTGTTGTTAGCAGCAGTTGGAAAGAAAATGCATTGGTTATTTGGGAGAGTACAACGCTGAAACAAGTTCTTGAATTAGGAGAAAATAGTTGGACTGACGAAGCCAGCTTTACACCTGATGGCAATTACATCATATCCTGCAACCACGATAACAACGCTAAAATTTGGGATGTACAAACGGGTAACTTAGTAAGGACATTTGCTAGTCATACCGATTGGATTTATTCTGTAAAAGTAACAACCGACATGAAAACACTAATTACGGGTAGCTTTGATAAAACCGTAAAGGGTTGGGATTTTAATACTGGAAAACTCCTTTATACATTAACTGGACATAAAGATGGCATAGCTACCATTGCCCTTTCTCCCGACAATCAAATTATTGCGAGTGCCTCTGTAGATGGCGCTTTAATCCTTTGGGATCTGAATACTCAAAAAGAGAAATTTAGATTTTCAGAGAGCGGTTCATCCATCTTACAATTAGTATTTTCACCGGATGGTAAAAGTTTGGTCTCTTGTAATTTTGACGGAACCATATTGGTGTGGACATTACCTGAATTGAAATAAAACTTGCCAGACCTTGAAATTATTCCTAATTTTATACACTTAAATCAGTAAAAAATGAAAAAACTATTACTTTATTCTCTTCTTTTTATATCGGCTGTGGGTTATTCACAAGATGTAATTACGTTAGCAGATGGAAGATCTGTAAATGCAAAAATATTAGAGTTGACATCAGATCAAGTCAAATATAAGAAGACAGATAATCTAGAAGGTCCAACGTATACTGTGAATCTCACGGACTTGATAAAAATTAAATATGCAAACGGCTCCGAGGATACTTTTTCCGCCCCAAAAGAATCAAAAGAAACAGCGGGCGGAAGCAGTGAAATTCCTCCTATTTTCAAAGGAAAATTTGATGTGAATGATCCTGAAACTGCTTCTTACATTGAAGCCGTTGTTAAGAATGTTGGAGCTAAATTACTCGAGCGTTGTGTAGGAAAAGCAGACAATCAAACTACAGAAATTTTCTTTGCTGATGTTTTCAGAGATGATGCTGCCATAGAGCTTATTATTCCTTTTCAAGTGAAATGGGATAAAGGTATGGCGAACAAACAACGCTGGATCAGAGGAGCAGTTATTATTGACCGTTCTGGAAAACGTACCTGGAAATATCAAAGAGACTCGGGTCTTATGTTTAGTGGATGCGCTAAAGGTATAATTGAATTATAAAATAAATTCAAATTTCAAACTGTCTTAAATAGAAAAGGCTGCCTTCCTAGGAAGACAGCCTTTTCTATTTACAAAGGATAACGAATTATTCGCTAGCTTTTAATTTGCTTGTTTTGATAGGTGTTCCATTAACAACCCATCCTTGACGATAAAATTCCCATCTTGAAGAAACAACACCATCAATTAATGCGTCATAACCTGGACCAGCATTTTCAATTGCTTTGTCAACAGCTGCCTTCAACATAGGCTGACCACACATTTTCATTTCTCTACCTTCGGTACGAGGACCTTTAGCATCATTTGGGAGACGCAAAGTAACGTTCTTAGAACTGATTACTGTGAAGTCGATTAATCGCGTATTGCAAGAGGATAATGCAATCGCGCAAACTACTAAAATAGGGAGTGCAATTTTTTTCATAATTTTTATTAATTTATCTTAATTCTTAGTTGAGGCAAATATAAATCTTATTGTATTCATACCAAAATAAAAAAATATAGCCTTCATGCATAAGAAATGGACAAAATCGATAATAATAGTCCATCAGCTTGTTGTATTGGTTGCTTATTTTCAATGCATTACATTATAAATATGCGTTTTTCTAATGAACTTCAATTCTGTTTGCAATCTGTATTTTTACCTGATTCTTGAGATTCATAACAAAAATCAGTCGATCAAATTCAAACTTCCCAACTAAAGCGAATCCATTAAAAGTATGTATCTTCATCTTTGTTCACCCTTAACCAATGAAAGTGAAACAGAAAAAATCTAATTACACCCATCCTCCTACTTCAAGTGTTTCAACAGAGATACTCATCTCTAAAAAACTCTTATACATTATCATTGGCATTGCTGCTTTTCTGCTTTATGCCAATACCCTTCGACATGAATACACAGTTGATGACACTACGGTCATAAAGAACAATAAATTCACCGTTCAAGGATTCTCGGGACTAGATGAAATTTTTACGACTTCTTATCGAGCCGGCTACTGGGACAGAACCGAGGGATTGTACCGACCTATTTCAGTAGCCATGTTTGCTATGGAATGGGCCATTGCACCAGAGCAGCCTTGGCTGGGGCATTTCATAAACGTATTCATCTATGCGTTGACAGCCGTGGTTTTATTTTCTTTGATGCGTTCACTCCTCCTTAAAATGCATCCTTTCATTCCACTACTGGTTACACTACTTTGGGTTTTTCATCCAGTACATACGGAAGTGGTTGCCAATATTAAAAGTCGAGATGAGTTATTGAGTTTTTTCTTCGGTATTTTAACACTGCGTTTTTTGATGTTGCATCTCGATTCAAAAAAAACAAACGCACTCATCGCATCATTCCTAGTATTTTTCTTAGGATTACTTTCAAAAGAAAATTCAGTAACTTGGGCAGGTGTAATTCCTTTAGCCATTTGGTGTTTCACCAATGAAAGTTTGATAAAAACAATTACCCTTAGTTCATTGTATGTAGGACTTATTGTTGTTTACTTAATCATTCGACAACTCATTTTAGGGGAAGGCGGAAGCGATTATCAATTGATGCTCGTGAATAATAGTATGGTGGGAGCTACTTCTTTTGCCTCACAAATAGCTACTGCAATTTCCATCCTTGGTAAATATTTATATTTATTTGTTTTACCCGTTACCTTAGTTTTTGATTACAGTTACAATACCATTCCCAATGTTACTTTTTCGAATCCAGGTGTGCTTTTGACATTGATTGCATTGGCATTTGGTTTAATATACAGCATTAGAAGTTTACCACAGCGTTCCGCCTCAGCGTTCGGAATCCTTTTCTTTTTAGGAACCGTTTCACTCGTAAGCAATGTATTTTTCCTGATTGAAGCTACCATGGCCGAACGATTTATTTTTACACCCACCTTGGGTTTATGTGTCTTGGTTGGTGCGATGGCTAATACCATCTTAACCAAGAAAAATAAAAAGCAAGAGACCCATTTGACACTACCATCCATCACAAAAAATATTTTATTGGTACCAACTTTAATCGTGTTGGTACTTTTTGCTGGACGAACGTATAGCAGAAATTTAAACTGGAAAAACAATTTGACTTTATTGCAGCATGATGTAAAAATTTCACCAGAGAGTGCGCGCATTCGTTATGCATTAGGAAGTACATTGCTCGTAGAAGAAGCTTTACTTGCTCCCGAAGGAAGTACTGAAAGAAATAATTTACTAGATAAAGCCATAATAGAACTTACCAAAGGCGTTACTATTTTACCGAACTACAATGACGCTTGGTACAATTTGGGTGTTGCTTATAAAGATAAAAGAGATGCTAAAAATGCAATTGCTTGTTTTGAAAAAGCAAGATCGTATAAAGCCTTTACAGAAGCAAGTCGTTTTTCAAGCGCGGGTGTTGCTTATGGAATCGATGGACAGTACGAAAAAGCACTAGCAGATCTTTCCACTGCAGTAAAACTCGAACCGAATGAGTCCGACAATTGGAATAACTACGGGCTTTATCTAAGTGAAGCGGGGAAATTTGAAGAAGCGATCGTTGCATTAGACAAAGCAATTTCTTTAAAACCTAATTTCCAAAAAGCCATTTACAACAAAGGAAATGCTTGGGCCAAGGTGGGCAAATACCAAGAAGCACTAAAAGAATATCGATTAGCGTTAGACATTAATGCTGCGTATACAGATGCACTCAATAACAGTGGAAATTGCTACGTTATGCTTCAAAAATATGACAGCGCACTTATTTACTTTCAACGTTCAGTCGATGTAGATCCTAACAATGTGAAAGCGGTAATGAATTTAGCGGTTACTTTGCAAAATACAGGAGACACTGCAAAGGCAAATATTTATTTCCAAAAAGCAAGAAGCCTGGGAGCTACCTTATGAAAAAATTAATTCTCTTCATTATTTCTTTCTTTTTTTTAAATAGTTGTGTCGATGACCCCATCGTTCAGCATTCATCTTATTTTTCTATTTCCTCATTTTTGAATGAAGAGATTAAACAACATCAAAAGTTAAAAACCCGTTTAGCAAAAGAAGTAATACGAGACGAAGTGAACGAATCGAAAAATATTGATACCCCGAACTGGGAACATGAGCTCAAACCCTTTTTCGAGAGTGATATAGACAAGCCAGCTTGGCATTTAGCCTACGAATGCGACACGGTACAAACCGACTCAATTCTGCAAATAGTATATGTTGCAAAAGATGAAAAAGCACCGGTACGAAGAATGCAAATCGATTATGTGTATGAACAAATTCAGAAAATTGAAATACAATTTGAAAAAACAAATCCTTGGTTTTCGTTAAAAAGAAAACTAATTTACCTTCGTCATCGCGGGTATTCTATCAGTGGTGAACAGGACATGGTTTTATCCGATCCTTCCCGCTTTCAAATCAACGTTAAATTCATTCCATAAAAAAAATTAAATGCCCATCTCCTTACTCCTAGGATTCTGGTTAGGAATCCTTCAACTTCCTGATGCATCATTGCCTTTTCAATTTGAATTGAAGCAACACGATGGAACTCCGGTCATGATAATTCACAATGCGGATGAACGAATTGTTTGTGATGAAATCACGATGCATGGAGATTCCATCTTCATCAAACTTCCGCTTTACAATTCTGAATTTCGATTAAAGATTGGGAATGAATCTTTAACTGGAAATTGGTATAACTATGGAAGAAAAGTACCAACGAGTATTCCATTTACGGCTACTAAAAATATTGAGTATCGTTTTTCAGCATCTTCTTCTTCGCCATCCTCGATAAATTTAGAAGGATCTTGGGAAACATGGTTCGATGCGGGTACTCCCGATTCATCATTAGCCATCGGACAATTTAAAAGAAATGGAAATAAAGTAGTCGGAACCTTCTTAACTGAATCGGGCGACCATCGATTTTTAGAAGGAGTTGTTGATCAAGATAGTTTAAAGCTAAGCGTCTTTGATGGCACCCATGCGTATTTATATTTAGCAAAAGTACAAGGCGAAGAAATGAAAGGGATGTACTACGCCGGGAATTCTTACAAAGCACCCTTTCGAGCCAAAAAAAATAATTCCATCCAACTCAGGGATCCATCCACCCTAACTCAAGCCACAGGAGAAATTAATTTTACACTTCCCGATGTTGACAGCAATATGATTTCACTAACGGATGTGGGGTACCGTCATC